>JBJXDV010000253.1:0-10466 GCA_046153465.1 Chitinophagaceae bacterium | reverse complement strand
ATGCAAGTGGGCATGCGGCACTTCTAATCCTATAACAGCCATCCCACAGCGATTACAGTTAAATGAATGTTCAATGGATTTAGCAATTGGCTGAGCAAAAAGTAAAAGTTCTGCAAGATAATTTTCCGGTAAATCAAAAAACTTATCCGTTTCAATTTTTGGAATCACCAGTACATGACCCATTGTTAATGGAAAAATATCAAGAAATGAAAAGAATTTTTCATTCTCAGCGATCTTGTAAGATGGAATTTCCCCGGCAATTATTTTTGAGAAAATGGTCATAGCTCAATGTATGATTACAAATCGAATGCTCCTTATTAAATATCTATGGTTGTTAGGATCATCGCCGTTTTCGGATGACGTATGGTACCGCTCCCGTTATAGTTATGCAGTAATATTTTCTACTTTAAATTTTAGTAACCCGGCTGGTACCTGAACTTCTGCAATATCACCGATTACTTTTCCCATTAAACCTTTTCCTATTGGAGAAGTAATAGAAATTTTAGAGAGCTTTAGATCCGCTTCTTTTTCAGAAACGATCTGGTAGGTCACAATTTTATTTGTACCCAGGTTGGTAAGTGTAACCTTAGTGAGTATAGATACCTTACTGATATCCACATTGCTTTCATCCAATACCCTGGCTGCAGCAAGATCGCCTTCCAGCTTTTTCATTTTTGCTTCCAGTATTCCCTGGGCTTCTTTAGCTGCATCATATTCGGCATTTTCTTTTAAGTCGCCTTTTTCTCTTGCTTCTGCAATAGCGCGGGAAGCGGCAGGTCGTTCAACTGTTTTAAGTTGAATTAACTCAAGCTTCATTTTTTCAAGCGTTTCTTTAGTAACATACAGTATTGCACTCATAACAGCCTCCTTTATTTAATAGCATGTTGGTGATTAAACAGAAAAAAATAACAACGCTTCAGATCTTGTACTGAAGCGTTGCCATTAATTATGCAACAAAAATAGGAAAAATCTCGTGCAAAAAATCGTTTGGGGCTTTTCCGGTTGGTACATACCCCTGCCAACCTTTCAGCAATCTGTATTCCTTTTACTTAAATGATAGAAAATTAAGCCTAACCCGTCAAATTAATTACGCTTTGTTAGCAGTAGGTTTAGTATCAAGTATGTTGAAATTTTAAAGAGTATAACATAATAACTAAGCTATTTTTATCGGTTTCTTCTACACAAACTGCACTAATTTTAAACGCTGCAAGCAAATTTATGAATTTTTAAGAGCTATTGGAATTTCCCGTTTTTTTATAATAGTAATGTCAAAAGTTTAATGAGTATTGAAATAATAGGTTAGAATAACTTCTGTTTTTGTCACTGTCTTTTTACATTTATATCAACTTGTGTGGGTGGTATCTGTTCGATTTTTACTAACCAATGATAAATTTTACTGTTAGAATCAACATACATATACTTATAGTTCAAGTAAGAGAAAGCTCCTGTTCCATTGACTCCGGGTGAATAAAGCTGATTTGCGTAAACTAAAATTTCTCCATTACCGCCGTCCGAAGCAATTCGAGATGGTGGCCCCCAACTAAGTATCAGTTGTTGTTTTGTCAAACCGACCCAAGCGTTCATTATTTTTTTTGTATTAGAGCATGCTAATAAAGTAACAAAAAATATGGTTAAAATTAGTTTATTCATACATCGTGTCATTTTAAATTTAATTCATACTGGTTGTCAGACTAAAAACTTACAGCCAACACTTTCATTGTTTTGCAAATACATAACGATATTGATAGCTATAACTATCGTAACGGGCAGTAAAACGATCGTGGTTGGTGAACCAGCTATCATCAAACTCCCAATCCAATACCCGGTTAGTTTGAAAATCAATCAGGTGTAAACTAAATACCTGGCGACTTTCATTTCGATAGTTACCATCGTTATCATAGTAACCGTCATTTATGCGCCTAAGCTGCCAATTGCCACGCATTAAGTCGTAACCATCGTCATACACTGCTTCTCCGTTCTCATAAAAATAAAAAACGCCGTTTTCAAATCCTGTATTTAACGTTGTTTCATTAAAGAGACGCTGCTTTTCGGCGTACAACAGAATCCAGGATCCAACTAATTTGTCTTCGGAGCTTAGTAAAACCTTTGTACAACTACTGAAGAAAAAAGGGAGTGCGATAAAGAGGAGTAGATTTTTTTTCATATAAAATCATTTACTATACTCTATCACAAAAGCATACCAAATGAATCCATTAAAATGTGAAAACTAATTTGCCAATCTTATTTAACGAACCGTTAGCAAATGCAGGCAACAATAAAAATTATAAAATTTTTTATAAAGCAAGCTTAGTTAATAGTACGGAAGCCATCGTATAAAAAGCTTCATGAGTATAGCCGGCAATATGTGGAGTAACAATCACATTCGGTTGTTCAAATAGCCACTGCAACTGCGCTTGTTCGGTACCGGTAATACTCTCTAACTTTTCATTTTCTAATACATCCAGTGCAGCACCGGCAATTTTTTTATTTTTCAATGCCTGTATCAATGCTGCCGTATGATGCACTTTTCCCCTCGACGTATTAATAAAAAAAGGTTTTGCTTCCAGCGAATTAAAAAAAGATTCATTTGCCAGATGAAAAGTTTCGTCGGTAAGCGGGAGATGCATACTTATTACATCAGCATAGCGGGCAATTTGTTCAAGGTTTGCTTCTTTTATGTAACCAGTTCCAAATCCAAATTTATATTTATCGTATGCCAAAACAGTAACATTGAAAGAGGATAAGAGTTTCGCGAACTGGCTTCCTGTATTTCCAAATCCAATAATTCCGACTGTTTTACCTGTTAATTCAATTCCCCTGTTTGACTCCCTTAACCATTTACCTTCTTTAACTTCCTGTTGGCTGCTACTAATATGATTCATCAGGTTTAGTAACATACCCAATGCATGTTCAGCAACTGCATTGCGGTTACCCTCGGGGCTGCTTTCACAACGAATATTTTTTTTTTGTGCATAGGCAACATCAATAAGCTCCATCCCACTACCTAATCTACCTATCCATTTTAGATTTACCCCTGCATCAATGATTGGCTTATCAATCTTTAATCGTGTAGTAACAATCAGTCCTTCTGCATCAGGCATTAATTGCAATAACCCGTCATAATTTATTTGCGGGAGATACAATACTTCATAACTTCTTTGCTGTAATTGATTGATAAGGTATTCATGAGCTTTTGATGTGATAATTACTTTTCTCATCGTTAATTATTTCATACGAAAGGTAAGGGCCGCCAGTTCCTCTACTTTCAACTGCTCGGCACGTTTATTAAAAATTGGGTCTTCCATTTCAATTGCTTCAAATAAGCTTTTGGTAGCATTGCGCAATGTTTTTCTTCGTTGATTAAACGCCGCTTTTACCAATACAAAAAAACTGCGTTCGCTTTTCATGGGTGGAATATCATCCCTGCGCAATAACCGGATCACGGCACTTTTTACTTTTGGTGGAGGTGTAAAACAATTTTCATCTACTTCAAACAAATAATCTACTTTAAAAAATGCCTGTACCAATACACTCAGTAATCCATACACTTTATTCCCCTCTTTAGAAGCAACACGCAAGGCTACTTCCTTTTGAAACATGCCGATCATACAGGGTACCTGTTCCTTCCATTCAAGCATCTTAAATAATATTTGGGTTGAAATATTATAAGGAAAATTTCCAATTACCGTAAAAGGTTCTTCAAAGGGCTTCTCCATTTCAAGAATACTGCCTGCTATTATTTTTCCTTCCAGCACAGGATAATCTTTAAGCAATCCCGCTACCTTTTCTTCATCCAGTTCAACGCATTTAAAGTTTATACCTTTTAATTTGATTAAATAACTTGTAAGGGCGCCACCACCGGGACCCACTTCCAACAGATTTTGAAAAGATTGTTCCTGCAAGGAGGCAATAATTTTTTGGGTAATCGTTTTATCTTTTAGAAAATGTTGACCAAGTGATTTTTTTAATGTGTACATGAGTTGTCAAAAATACGAAGTAACCGGGATAGATGCGGTATGAAACCATGGGTTATTCCATTAGAATAGAATGACATCCTTACCTGTCTTGTTTCTAGATTTATCTCCTTCTATCAGAATGTTGAATCCTTTGTTAACATTACCAACAATGTTGTATTTTCGGCTTCTTAAATACAACGAATGAATGCACCTGCTCAAAAACCAGTTATAGGAATTACTGTTGGAGACATCAATGGAATTGGAATAGAGTTAATCATTAAAACGTTTTCCGATCAGCGCTTATTGGAAATGTGTACCCCTGTTATTTTTGGTTCTAATAAAGCAATCAATTTTTACCGCAA
This sequence comes from Chitinophagaceae bacterium, assembly GCA_046153465.1. Lineage (GTDB taxonomy): Bacteria > Bacteroidota > Bacteroidia > Chitinophagales > Chitinophagaceae > Endoryza. Next base: position 6,148 of record JBJXDV010000253.1, on the reverse strand, counting down.
AGCTGTTTCAGAAAATACTTTTAACTATCAAAACATAAAAGACTTAAGCCGTATAAATTACAAACAGGTAAATGTGCTGAATTGCTGGGAAGAAGAAGTGGCCATTAACCCGGGGCAATTGACAGAAACGGGTGGTAACTATGCGGTAAAATCGTTGGTAGCGGCTGCAGAAGCATTAAAAGAAAGAAAGATACATGGTTTGGTTACTGCTCCAATACATAAAAAGAATACGCAATCGGCCACCTTTAATTTTACGGGCCATACTCCTTATTTAAAGTCCTTGTTTGAAGCAAAAGATGTAGTAATGATGATGGTTGCCGAAAATATGCGGGTTGCATTAGTTAGCGAACACATACCAATAAGCGAAGTGGCAAAATATGTTACAAGAGAAAATATGCTATCAAAACTTTCTATCCTTCATCAATCGCTTATAAAAGATTTTGGTATTGATAAACCAAGGATTGCGGTATTGGGTTTAAACCCTCATGCTGGTGATGAAGGATTGGTTGGAAAAGAAGAGGAAGAAATTATTCGACCCGCCATAAAAGAAGCTAAACACAATATGTTGGTAGTAGGACCTTTTAGTGCTGATGCATTTTTTGCCCGGCGGCATCATACTAAATTTGATGCAGTATTAGCCATGTACCACGATCAGGGATTAATTCCTTTTAAATCTCTTGCCAGCGGAGAAGGAATAAATTTTACAGCAGGTTTTGCCGGGGTACGTACCTCACCCGATCATGGAACCGCTTTTGACATTGCAGGTAAGGATAAAGCAGACGCTTCGTCTTTTTTAATGGCTATTTACGAGTGTATAGATATCATTAATCGAAGAAATGGCTATGCAGAAAACAGGTTGAACCCCTTAAAGAAAATGACATCGGTGCTATTGGCAAACGTAGCGGATGAACGAATTGATGAAAGCGCTGATAATAGTTAATAAAAAAATCCCCGGACAAACCGGGGATTTTTTTTATCAAGGCATTCGTTTCTATTGTTTCGAAAATTTCTGAATCGTAATTAACTCACCCCGGCTGTTGGTAATCTTTAATTGATATACCTGCGCTATCCAGGAAGCTGTATTTACTGAAATCGTTCCAGTAGATGACAAATCTGAATATGTTTGGTTATGAACAATACGTCCTTGCATATCCATAACGTTTACGGTTAAGGTAGAAGACCTGTTCTCATCTACCTTAATTCTTAATACTTCACTTACCGGGTTGGGGTAAATAGTAAGTTTAACACGTGGATTATTAATGATGTTTATTACGCGGCTATAAATATATTTGCCATCTTTATCTGTCTGTTTAACCCGATAATAATTATTACCCACTGCTGGATTTTTATCCAACTGATAATAAGGAGGGGTTCCATTTATGCGACCAATTGCTTTAAAATTATTCCCGTCAATTGATTTTTCTAATTCAAAATAATCATGTTGTGCATCCGTAAAGGCTTCCCAATCAATACGAATTGTTTCTGTATTAATCAGTTTACCTTTAACGTTTTCAAATTTAACAGGTAATCTATTTAATAAGGTAGCTGTTGTTTTAATAACCTTGAAATTATCTATAGAAAATCCTTCATCCAATTCAAATGCAAAACTACTTGGATCGCTATCTGAAGTAAATTCAAAGCGAAAACGCAATGCAGCCTGTCCAGTATAGGGTGTAAGGTCAACTAATTCCTGAAACCATTCTTCCCGAATACCGGTTAATGCTGGTAAACTATTTAGCGTACTGCCATCGTCATTATTTTCCTGAACGGTATTTTTTCCGCACAAACTTACCCAGGTCGTCCCATTCGTTGATACTTGCATACGAAGTTTATCACGGAAATTTTCTGCCCGGTGTCTAACCCAAAAACTCGCGTAAGCTGCAGTTGCTCCAGTTAGGTCTAAATTTGTTATTGTTTGAGCAGTACGTGTTGAACTTGTAGTATAATTAACAGTGGGAGATTCGCTTAAAGATTTAGTTCCCGCAAATGCTTGTAGTGTTCCATAATTAAATCCTCCGGTTACTGTCCATTTAGCTCCTACTAATCCGGTTTCCATGTCGTCAGAAAACAAGGTAAGTGGGTTGTATATCTTAGTTACACTATCATAAGTGGTAATACCTCCCGAAACAACTTTCCAAACAAACTTTACTCGCTGCCCGGTAGCCAATGATGGGTAAAGTGTATACGAAATGCTGCCATTGTACAAATCAAAATAATTTGGCATGCTGTTAACCACTACTGGAGCGCCAACAGCCATTACATTTTCAACACGAATAAGCGATACCGTTACAGGGGCATTCTGTAAACCAACTCTTAGTAACTTAAAATTAAAAGAACCTGTCAAAGAAGAAATGGCAATATCATTCATATCTTGTACATCAAAATAGGATCCTGCAGTAAGGGCTAATTGAATATTCTGGAATGTCATTCCTTTACATAATGCAATAATTTGTGAAGAAGGAGCCCAAAAGCCGCCACCACCACCTTCGCCTGTCATACCGTAAATTTTACCTTTGGTTCCAGTACCTATATCTCCCATCAATAACCAATCTTTAATTCCGCCAGCTACTTCATATCCTACCGATTGAGGGCTATTTCCTGCGCGCATACCATTATACTTTCCCATCAAGGAAGGAACGTAGGTATAATATTTTACATCGAGTGCAGACATTGAATGCAAACTGGGACGGCCAAATGGCAATGAATAATAAGGCCCAAAACAGTGTTGATCGATTGATGCAACAAAATTACGGGTAGTTGCAAAATTGCGGATAGCCTGAGTTTCCGGTTCAGAAAAAGCAGCCGTTCCGTAATAAGTATCATCTGTATTTAAACCCGATCCGCAACTTGTTCCAGCACCAGCACAATTACTCCAATCAACACTATAGTTTCTATTTAAATCTACACCAGGGTTGCTTCCGTTATTATTCCTTCTGTTTTTCCGGTGATTACCACCGCCTGCAGGGGCGATTGATCGATTGTATTCATATCCATCCGGGTTAACGCATGGAACAATAAATAACTCGCGATTATTAACGAGATCCTGCACCTGGGTGTTTGTTGCATAATTTTCACATAAATATTGCATTAAAAAAATCATGCTTGTACCTCCGATGGCCTCGCGTGCATGTTGCAATGCAGTATAAAGTACTTCGGGTTCGTTCTCATCTATACTCACGTTATCGGATATCTTAAGGGCCCATATTATTCTTCCTTCTATGGAAGTTCCCAGGTTTATTTTTTGTACTAATGTAGGATACAGCGTTACCAATTGATCCATCTTTGTAACCATCTCGGCAAACGTATAAAAACCACCCATTCCACCTGGAGGTAATCCATTCGTAGAAAAAAGAGAAGGTGTAGAAATAACGCTAGCAAGACTTGTACATGATTTCTCAAAACCTACGAGGTTGGGTTGAATGGATTCGGGAGGTACACCAAACCTGTTTGCATAGTCAAAAAATTGCCGGCTTTCTTCCATGAATTTTTTCGTAACATCATCAACAAGGATATCAAACTTGTACCCTGTTTTTTTCAAGCGGGAAATATCACCTGCACTTATTTCTGAAATTATTCCACCATCTGCATCATTAATAAAGTGGTCTATCTGAAGTAGGCCTATAAGTTCCTTTCTTTGAAAAATATCGCTTGGTGCATAAATCTTCACTTTGCTATATTTTTCCTGGGCTTCAGTGGTACTAACTGCCAGGCAGAACAGAAAAAATAAAGAAAGGGTAAATGTAGATCGTTTCATACGGGAAATTGGGATTAATAATATTCGAATAAAATGAAAAATAAATGAGATTTAAATCAAAGCCAGCCCTTTATTGCAAAAGCTGGCTTTGTAAAATATAATTATTGTTGTGATTTTACAAATTGTGTAATTAACAATTCTGTATCCACTTGGGCACGAACGGTATACACTCCTTTTGGTAAAGTCGATACACGGTATAATATAATCGTATTACTGCCGGCTGTTACCTGTTGATCCAAATGTAATACTACCTTACCCGCACCATCAACTATATCTATCTTAGCTATAGTTGACTTTGGTGAACTAAGTTGCAAAGAAGCAATACTTGTTACAGGGTTAGGTTGAACACGAACGGCCGATTTTTTAGTATCTAGTCGAACAGACCTGATCTCTGTATAACGATATGCATTATTTGTTGTTGCATAGTTCACCTTAATACGATAGTACGAATTACCTTTTACAGGATCAATATCTGTGTAGTTATAAATCTTATTATTCAATACAGTACCAGAAGCATTTACGGTTGCTATTTTCTCCCAGGCCTGGTTATCGCTGCTGCGCATAATTTCAAAATTACTTATCGGCGATTCAGAGAGAGCGCTCCATTTAATAGTAACGGTTGAATTTTCAGTTACCTCTGCGCCGATTGTCAATACATCTTTCGGAAGAGCGCTACCCATTAAAACAGGGTAATCTTCTACTTCACCATCTGGATACCAGCCATTCATATTGGCTGTAGTCATCGCATTCGCACCTCTCGTTAATCGTATACGCAAATAAGTTCGTGTCTTAATTGTAAGGGGTACATAAATATTAGTCCAGGTTATGGTCCGCATTTGTGGACCTACAGCAGATGGCACACTCACTGAAACTCCTTCACCCGCATCGAATACATTATTAAAATTGTAATCTAGCCATCCAATCATCGTTGCTGCTGCACCGGTATTATTAAATACACTTACGTTTATAGAATAGGTTAAGGTTGCATCATAATTGAGAGCAGGAGCCGCACCTATTCCATCCTCATCTCCACCATCGGCGGTAGCTCCTAATGAAGAGGTTAGAATCCATTCATCATCAATGGTAGCGCCAAGTCTTAATAAAGCATCATTTTCATGAACTGCGGGAGCTTGTGCAATGGGGTCATAACTGGCAGGAGCATCACCAAAATCACCTTTCGGCCGAAAGGCCTCGCCCGCATCACCCCAACTCCCTTTTAATACGGTTGCGGGCACCTGAACAACCTGAAAATTCTGGGCACCATTTACGGTACCATTATAATTATAAGGCTGAACATGCCCTCCATCATATAATAATGCGCTGTTACTACCTACTTCGTATACCTGTTCATTCCAGATTACTGTAGCTTGGCGTGGAGAAAAAGTAGGAACATAGTTTGTACGTGCTCCGGTCATTAAATCAAAGTGATCAATATTTACTGACGCAGCAGCTCCATCAAAATCATATAAAATGCCTTTTGATATTACAAAGTCAGACCAATCGTGTGCCAAAGCTCCACCAGCATCTGAAGGTGTAGCATAAACTTGTGTTGAGCGGTACGCATTACCTGAAGAGTTAAAATCAATCTTCCATATTATATGCTCCCTTCCAGAATTACGGCTAGGATTAGACGCTTCCACCCCAAAATACAATGAACCATTGTAAAAAGCTGCTGCACCGGACTCAACCCCCTGATCGAAAGTTGGAATATTCAATAGAGTCACCATATCAGTAGTAATCGTTGTATAAAGGCCGGTTGTAAAATCGTATTTTCTTAATGTTTTATTGGTGGTAGCTGCTCCCGTTAAACTATAAACGAAATACATAATATGATTGTATGGATCGTATCCAACCGAATTTATTTTTCCAGCACTTGCCGCATCAGTAAACAAGAACTTGCTTTTTCCATCAGCCGGATTAGTCATATACACACTATCATCCACCACATTTAAGAAGTAAGCAGGCTGACCACCCGCCATACCACCGCTAAACGGTTGGGAGACGTTATAATAAGCATTCGGAAATGAACCCGTAACACAGCCATTAATATCAGATAACCAAAAAACGGGATCGGTACCCGGGTTGGCAATAGCTATTATTATAGTCTTTACCGGACCCGCCACAGATATTGTTGCACTTCCTTTATTACTATTATTTCCTAAATTACCACCCCCCGCTGTAATAGTTGGGTTTGTAATAGTTCCGCCAACGGCAAGTATAGTTCCAGCTTGAGTTAGTACTCCAATATTTTGAGGAACAGAAGCTGCGTTAGTAGCAGAGAGCCCAAAAATTGCATTTTGATCTATATCATACAAAGTAAAGTTTGCATTCGTTACCTCTGTTTCGAAAGTTATTGTAATGGCAACAAAGCCTACAGTAGGAGTATATTGAACA
>JBJXDV010000252.1:0-2504 GCA_046153465.1 Chitinophagaceae bacterium | reverse complement strand
GAAGATATTTTGGAGATTTCGAAAAGCCAGGAGGGTGTTACACGTAAACAAGTAGAGCGGTTAGAGGTTATGGTGAAAGAAGGAGCCATCGGCCAATACCAATTAGCGGATTTAAAAGGACAACTAGCATCCGATCAAATAGCAATTATCAATAACATCAATTCTTTGCAATCAGGTAAATTGAGGTTATGCCAATTGATGAATGTTCCCTTCGATAAAGAGCTGGAAATCGATCGCGATGAATTTAAGAAACCAGCAGGACTCTATGAATGGACCGCTGAACAAGTATACCAGCAATCCATTCAAAATTTTGCACAAGTAAAAGCCACGGATCTTCGTGTAAAGAGTTTAGAGAAAGCGGTTAAAGTGGCGAAGGGAAATTATTTTCCGACACTAAGTTTTGGGACCAACGTAAATTCCAGTTATTCGAGCGCTGCTTTGCAGGAAATACCCGGCACAAAAACAGAAGTGCCCACAGGCAATTATGTTCGAGTTGCTAATCTGCAATATGACGTTTTGCAACAACAACAGAGTTTTACATTTGGCAAACTAGGTTACGGAAAACAATTTAATGACAACCTTGGTAATTCCTATGGATTTAATTTACAGTTACCCATTTTCAATAATTTTCGTGTACGCAACCAGGTAAAGCTGGCAGATATTAATAGGAAGAACGCTGAACTTGAAAATTCTAATATTAAATTATTGCTTCGTCAAAACATTGAAGAAGCGCATTTGAATATGTCGTCTACCTATGAGCGCTATAAAACATTACAGGAGCAGGTAAATAATTTTGAGATTTCTTTTAAGGCGGCAGAAATAAGGTTTAATACAGGTGTGATAAATTCAGCAGAATACCTGTTGGTTAAAAACAACCTGGACCGTTCAAAAGTAAATCTGATTATGGCAATGTATGAATATCTGTTGCGGACAAGGGTGCTGGATTTTTACCAGGTGAAATTAGTTTGGTAATTTTTTTTGCAGGAAACAATAAAAGGCTGGCGGCCTCGCCAGCCTTAAAACAATCACAAAATTAATTTTTGCACGAAACGTTCCGATGGAACGTAATCAACTTTTCTTTTATTTTCTACCCACGATATGTTCCGCTGGAACATAAAAAAATCGTGAAGATTTTTAAGGAGAAGCCGGTGGTTCAGGGCAATTGTCTCACCAACCTTTAGTTAATTAATCATTTCACTCCCTTCTTAAACCAGCATTCTTTGTTTGATGCGTGCCCAAATTTTACCGTTCGTTCAATGAAAAGCGCATTTGGCTAAATGGTTGCTTGTAATTAAGAACTAGTCATCATCTTTATACTACCTATTATTCAACTATCATTTTAACCATTAACCTTGTCCTTAAAGATAGGTTGAACCTGTTTGGTTTCTTTCCCGTAAGAAAGATTTCCAGACAGGATTTTTTTAAACTTATGAATTCTTATAGCAGTTAGTTTTGGTCGTAAACATTCCCTGGTTTCTACCGGGGATTTTTTTGTACATAAAAAATGACTTTTCAACCCCGGTTTATGACGTATGTTCTAATTACGATCTATGCAACAGTATTTGACCGCAATACTGCGGATTGATACAAATTGTATCTTCATTGAAATGAATAACCCATCTTCTAAAAATGTATTGATCCTTGGTGCAAACTCAGATGTGGCAAAACAAGCATTGCTTTTATATGCACAAAAAGGTTTCCATATTACTGCGGCTTCGCGAAGTATTGAACAGTTAGAATTGTTTGTGAAATTAACTAATATAGATACATCGAGGGTGGAGATATGTTATTTTGATGCAACTGATTTTGGGAGCCACGCCGCTTTCTATAAAAGCCTACGCTATAAGCCACACATTGTTTTGTATGCCGCGGGATATTTAGTGAACAATGAAGATGCGTTGATTCAATGGGAAGCTGCTCATCAAATGATGAATGTTCATTATTGTGGGGCAGTATCTATAGTAAACCTAATTGCGACAGATAAAGAAAATCACTCGTTGGAACGGATTGTTGGATTGTCTTCTTTATCGGGCGTTAGAGGACGAAGAAGTAATTTTATTTATGGAAGTACGAAGGCTGCTTTTACGCAATACCTTGCAGGCCTGCGCCAATATCTTTTTAAAAGAAATATTGTAGTGAATGTTGTAATTGCAGGATATATCCGCAGCAAAATGACCGCTAGGCTATCGTTACCCGAATCCTTATTACTTGAACCTTCTTTTATCGCTAGAGCAGTAGTAAATGCAGGAAATCGTTTTGTGATTGTTCCGGGTATTAAATGGAAGATCATTTACACGATACTAATAATTCTTCCTGAAAAAATAGTGGCGAGGTTGCCTTAATCAATTAGATTCCATTAATATGGAATTAGTAGGAAGCTCCATTCAACCGGGCGAATTTTAATTCATCTTCTTCTACCCAAAACTCCCAACGTGGATGGATAGTGTCCTCCGTATGATGCACCCATTTTCCTACACCAAGTGGGGATAATTTATTTTTGAGCT
>JBJXDV010000251.1:0-9151 GCA_046153465.1 Chitinophagaceae bacterium | reverse complement strand
GCCTGTTTGTAAACCTACCATCCTTTAAAAGCATATCCCCCACCCTGTGAGTTAGCCAATTGCGAAACCACAAATTCAAGTATATGCTAAATCCCTCCATCAATTTCAAGGTGGGGGACGCATTGTCGTCTCCTCATCCTACGCTTGATCCGAAGACCTTAAAGCCTGAGGATCCATTTAAAGGTTATTTTAATTCGGAATCAGCTATTCCGGTAGCCGAACCGCTTATTAAATCAAGAACAGCCAATCGCTGGTTCGGAGACATTCACGCAATGGTAACGAATCATGTTTACATGTTTCAACAAACCATGAATAGCAAATCAGGGCCAGTTGTTTTTGCTAATAACCGTGATATGTACATGCTTTCGTCTTATGACTACTTGGGATTACTTGGCCATCCCTATATTGAAAATGCAACAATCAATGCCGTTAAAAAATTCGGCACGGGTACTGGTGGTGCCCGCATGCTTGCAGGTACAAATCAATTGCACAGGCAATTAGAAAAGAAGATTGCTGATTTTAAAGGAAAAGAAGCCGTCATCACCTGTTCATCGGGTTATATGGCCAACCTTGCCGCTATCACAACGCTTATCCAAAAAACCGACCGCGTAATAATTGACGAGTATGTGCATCGTAGTTTGATTGATGCGTTGAGTATGGCACAATTAACGTTTGACAAATGCCTGCACAATGATATGCTGCACCTTGAACAATTATTACAAAAACAAACTACCGCTAAAAGAACATTTATTATTGTAGAAGGAATCTATTCAATGGAGGGTGATATTTGTCCGCTTCCTGAAATTGTTGCATTAAAGAAAAAATATGGTGCTTATATTATCCTTGATGAAAGTCATTCTCTTGGTGTTTTAGGAGCAACGGGGCGGGGTGTTGATGAACACTTTGGTATTTCTCCGAATGATATTGAAATCTATACAAGCGCCATGTCGAAATCAATTCCGGTAGGTGGCGGTTTTATTGCTACCTCCAGGCAAGCAGTAATATTTATGCAACATGCTGCATCACCATTTGTTTTTTCATGCGCAATGTCGCCCGCAAATACTGCCGCATGCCTTGCCGCCATTGAAATGATTGAAAAAGAAGGACCGGCACGTATCGCGAAAGTCTTTGAGAATACTGAATATCTCAAAAAGAATTTTAATCGCCTTGGTTACAATACTGGTCATACAGAGTCGCCCATTATTCCAGTTATTGTAGGCGATCGTGAAAAAACATTGCTGCTTTCTGCAAAACTCTATGAGCTTGGTTTTCTTGCCAATCCGGTTATCTACCCCGCAGTACCTCCGGGGGGCGATCGGTTAAGGCTTTGCACCACAGCCGCACAATCCAAATTAATGCTCGACGAAGTGATTTTTGCGTTTGACGTTGCAAGAAAATATATTCAATAAGTTTTTCAGCACGACTATTTTGTTATTGAAATAGTCGTGCTGTTTTTTAAAGTGATCCTCTCAAACAAAAAGATTTATATCCTTCCTGTTTCCTAACTGCGCGCCGCCTATCTTTGCGCGGCCAATGATACAGTATTTCAAAAATATAAATCATCAAACAGTCCAAATCAATCAGCCGGAGCATGGAACCTGGATAAATGTATTGCCGCCATTAAAACAAGAGGAATTTTCTGATCTTTCCAGCCAACTTGAAATACCACTAGACTTTTTAACAGACTCGCTGGATATCGACGAAAGAAGTCGCTTTGAAAAAGACGATAACGTAAAACTTATTGTCATCAAAACGCCCACCGAAAACAATTCTTTTAATGAAAGTGATGCTTATTATATCACAATTCCTTTGTGTATTATACTTACACATACACAGATTGTAACGGTAAATTCGTTTGAAAACGGTGCCATTAAAAAATTTCTCCACACATTCCAAAATCGCCATCCCGATAACCGAAAAATGATGGCCCTCAAAATCTTCGAAAAGATTATTCAGACGTATACAGAGTTTTTGAAGGAAATAAACGTACGACGAAATGTATTGGAGCAAAAACTTTATGCTTCCAGCAAAAATGAGCAATTATTGCAAATGATGCGTATTCAGAAAAGCCTTGTATACTTTGTTACTGCATTGAGAAGTAATGAGATGTTGTTGATGAAAATTGAACGAACCAACTTCATGGGGTTGAACGAAGAAGAAAAAGAATTCTTAAATGACCTCGTAGTAGACAATGCACAGGCTCTCGAAATGGCCAATATTTATACAAATATCTTAAGCAGTACGCTTGATGCATTTGCAAGTATTATTGCCAATAATCAAAATGAAGTATTACGCAGACTTTCTGTAATCACCATTGTTCTCACCTTCCCGGTATTAGTATCAAGCATATTTGGAATGAATGTACCAAGTGGATTTGAACGTTCTCCCTATGCGTTTTACGTTGTTGCCCTTCTTTCGTTCCTTGTTTCTGTTGTTATTGGGTGGTTCTTTTTAAGAAAAAAAATATTTTGATATGCATTTTTTTAATCTCCGGGTATATGGAATTCTTATGAATGAACAAAAGCAGGTATTGGTCAGCGATGAATTTATTCGAGGGCAACAGTATACAAAATTTCCAGGGGGTGGCCTGGAATTTGGTGAAGGAACCCGCGATTGTTTAAAAAGAGAGTTTATAGAAGAAATGAACTTGCAGATTGAAACAGGAAAGCATATTTATACTACCGACTTTTTTCAGATGAGTGCTTTTAGTCCGGAACACCAAATCATTTCGGTTTATTATTTTGCCCACCCACTTGAATCTATAAAAGTGCCACTCCGACTGGTTCCGTTTGATTTTGACGATGTGCAAATGAAAGTGTACGATGAAACCGGCGAAACAGAAACATTTCGTTTTATTGACTGGAACAACTTTTCCTCATTAATGGTAACGCTGCCTATCGATAAGGTAGTGGCAGATTTATTAAAGGCAAATTTTTAGCTTCTTCACCAATAGGGCCTAAACCAATAAACCCCCAGTTTATGGGGGCTCATTCACTATTTTATTATACAACAGTAATTAAAATCTCCGGATTAATGGATATTTCTGATATACTGCTATACTAAAAAGCTTACTTCTTCAGGGTGTCAATTATTTTTGCAGCAGCAGTATCGATAGCAGCCTTTACAGACGTATCAACAGCCTTAATAGCTTCTGTTGTTGAATCTGCTTTTTTTACTGCGTCAGCGGCAGTTTCACTATTACATGCTACGAAAGTACCGATAGCTAAAACCAAGAGGAGCTTTTTCATTTTTACCGATTTTTTGTTTTGTTTACAATTGATATGTGATTAATTCCGAAAGACGAATAAGGTAACCCGCTAACGAAAAAAAATTAAAATATTTTTTTTGACTTCTATATAATCGAAATTTGGCGCGGGTTATAGCTTTTAGCGCAATTTTACCCACAAGGGGTTACTTTGAGTAAAAAACTGTATTAATTGATGGATATAATGTCGAAAAATATTTCTGGTGAGTTTGCATTAATTGAAGGTCTGGCTAAAAACGACAGAGTGGCTATTGAAACGATCTATAAACAGCATTATAGTATGGTTCAAAGCATGATCATTAATAATAACGGAACCTCGGATGATGCAAGGGATATTTTTCAGGAAGCTATGATTGTTCTTTATGAGAAAGCAAAGACCGGCTCTTTTGAATTAACAAGTCAGCTTAAAACTTATATCTATTCCATTTGCCGTCGACTTTGGCTTAAAAAACTTCAAAAAGCACAAAAATTTGTGCCCGATTTAGGTAGTTTGGTTGAATCTATTCCGGTTGAGGAAGAGATTGATCAACATGAGGAACGTAATGGAGAATTGGTGATGATGGAAAAAGCCATGCATAGCCTTGGAGAACCATGTAAAAGTTTGTTGGAAGCCTACTATCTGCAGAAGAAAAACATGACAGAGATAGCTGGGAACTTTGGATATACAAATGCAGATAATGCCAAGAATCAGAAGTATAAATGCCTGATGCGGTTGAAGAAACTTTTCTTTGCGGAATTTAAAAATAATAAAGGATGATGGAAGAAATTCAACTATTGGAAGCAGTGGAAAAATATATCAGGGGTGAAATGACTCCCGAGGAAAAAATTTTTTTCGAGCAATTGCGGAGCAGCAATCCGGAAGTGGATCAATTGGTTGTAGAACAAACGATGTTCTTTAAACAATTGGGTGATTTTAGTAACTGGAAAAATTACAAATCAACCCTTCACGAGATACACAATCAACTCTACGAAAATGGTGAGATCAAAGAGATAGCACCAAAGGGTATCGTAAGAGAAATCTGGAAAAAATATAAAAAAGTAATGGCAGTTGCAGCAACAATTGCTGGAATAACAACTTTACTTATAGCAACTTCGGTATCCTTATACACCCGCAAACAGAATAACGAAGTTGTTCAAAATTTACGCATTGAATTCAAAAATGAAGTAGCGAAAAAAAGTAAAGAAACCTTAGATAAAGTTGAAAAAAAGATTGAAGATAAAGCTCCAAAAAATGTTCCTATTAAATCGGGGGGCACTGGTTTTCTCATTGATGGTAAAGGGTTCCTTATTACCAATGCGCACGTTGTAAAAGGTTCTTCTTCCGTATTGGTTCAAAACAATAAGGGACAGGAATTTCATGCAGTTATTTTGCATATCAATAGTGAATCTGACCTGGCTATTTTGAAAATTGAGGATAAAGATTATAAATCTGTTAATGCACTCCCTTATTCAATTCGAAAAACAGGCTCTGAATTGGGCGAACAATTATTTACGCTTGGCTACCCAAGAAATGAGATTGTATATAATGAGGGTTACATGAGTGCTAAAACTGGTTATCAAGGCGATACTATGACCTGCCAAATTGGTGTGCCGGCTAATCCCGGTAATTCTGGCGGGCCTGTATTTAATAAAAATGGTGAAGTAATTGGTATCATTAATACCCGCCAACTTCAAGCCGAGGGTGTTGTATTTGCTGTTACTTCAAAAAATATCTTCCGCATTCTCGATGAAGTAAAAAAGGTCGACAGTTCAGTTAAAAATGTAAAACTTCCCTTTATAAGCCAGGTAAAAAATCTGGAAAGAACACAACAGATTAAGAAGATTGAAGACTGCGTATTTATGGTAAAGAGTTATTAAAAGTATTTGATAGAATATTCCCTCCGGAAGAAGATACTTTGCTAAGTTATTTTCTTCCGGATTTTTTTGTAATCAAGCTATCTTTCTACGTTGAACGATTGCCATCAAATAAGGTGATAATAATTTTACATCATGGTGGGTATGCATGGGTATTTCCATAAAATCGCCGGGGCCCATACGAATTACCTGTTTCCCAATAAAACATTCGCAGGATCCTTCCAACACAATAAAACTTTCCTGCATATCATCATGAACCTCATCCGGATAATTAACTGAAGACCACACTAAACTCTGCAAAGCCTCTTTGTCATCGCGCAACACTTTAATAAAAAACTCCTGCCCTGCAACCTTCTCAATAAGTAATGGCCTTATAAGTTTTAACCAATTTTTCGAATCAGAAAATTTAGTAAGCAAGGGCAAATCACTAAATGAAATCCTTTCTTCCCTTGTAATATTTTCCAATGCTTTCCAAATTCTCTCCTTCAAATTTTCGGCAGGTAAGGTTTGGTAAGAAGTCGCATACTGTTCAAGCGTACTATTGATGGCATCTACTTCAACCCTGATGACTGGATATAATTTCATGTTTTCCTCAACCTGTTCCTGTTGTTCTTTATTCAACAAGCCGAGGCAGTAATCGTTTAATATACCAGTGTCAATATATTGTTGTTCGTTCATCATTGAATTAAGTCAGCTCTAAGTGTTTGGATAGCGAATCTTGTTCTGGTTTTTACCGTTCCTAATGGAATATTAAGTAGTTGAGCAGTTTCTTCCTGTGTATAACCAGCAAAATAAATCAGGTCAAGTACGATTCTGTATTTATACTCTAAAGTCGCTATCAATCCTCGAAGCTCCGCCCTCTCTTCAAAATAAGAAATTGCGGGTTCTTTGTACTGATATTCGGAATTTTCAAGATTTTGGTTTTTTAGTTGCTGTTTATACGACTTACTACGTAAATAATCTATGGCGGTATAACGTGCAATGTTTAATAGCCAGGTAGAAAATGAGGCCTTATCAGGATCAAATTGGTTTATATTCTTCCATACTTTTATAAAGGTTTCCTGAACCAGATCCTCGGCTGCTTCTTTATTACGGACGAACTTATTGGATACTCCAAAAACCATTTGGGTAAACTGATCGTAAAGCAGGTTAAAACCCTTTCTATCGCGAAGAATGATCAACTCCACAATTTCACACGTATTTGCAATAGCCTTCAAGGAGAAATAATTTTCTCAACGAAAATAAATAATTTATGCCCATTCAGAAAAAGAAGTGACGAATTAGAATATTATTTCCACAAACCAGCAGGATATTCTCCTGTCGAAACCAGTTGATTTATACTTTTTCGAACATCGGGTGCATCTTCTTTATAAGTAACTCCAAACCACTTTGAAGAAGTTGGAATAACTCGAATGCTTCCTTTGTCGCGTATAAATTGATCGGCTACAATCGGAATAAAAAATTCCGATTTTGGCTTAGCTCCCTGCTCATCTAAAAACTGGCTGAACAATTTTTGGGAATAAGAAAAGATAGCAGTATCGAAGCACCAGAAGTTCATCGAAACGGATGTATGCAACGGAAGTTCGTGGGGGAGTTGAAGATCATCGCAAGTTACTTTGCCATCTTTATAAACGATATTCAATCGTTCAGCAATAGCTGTTAGGTTTCCCCGATTATCTACCTGGCAAACACCCCGGTTAACGGTACCGTTGTCGGATAGTGTTTTCATTAAATCATATCCTATAATGGCATACAATTTTTGATTACAATCGGTGGTGAGAAACCCAAATGCCTTTTCAAAAGCGTCTCTGCCATAAAAATCGTCTGCATTAATAACTGCAAAAGGATCTCTTACTGCATCTGCCGCACATAAAATAGCATGTGCGGTACCCCAGGGCTTAGTCCGTTCTGGTGGAATTGCAAAACCTCCGGTATGTGTTGTCAGCTCCTGGTAAACATAATCAATAGCAATTTTTCCTTTCAGTTTAGGTTCAAATACTTCTTGAAAATCAGCGGCAAAATCTTTGCGAATAATAAAAACCACTTTCTTAAATCCAGCTCTTATTGCATCATAAATTGAATAATCCATAATAGTCTCGCCACCAGGGCCAAATCCCTCCATCTGCTTCATACTTCCATATCGCGAAGCCATACCGGCTGCCAGAATCAGTAAAGTTGGTTGCATTAATGTAATTTTAAAATTCAGTTACGAAATTAATCAATTAAGTGTATACATAAATGATGCCTTTAAACCTAATGGCAAGTGTTGATTTAACGAAAGCAACCATCGAAAAATTGCAGGATAAATTGTTTGATAAAAAAAGGATAACGGTGGAGGTTCTGCGTACAGATTTAATTCACCCTGTAATATCCGGAAATAAATGGTTTAAACTTAAGTACCATTTAGACGCTGCTATTAAACAACAGAAAATAGGATTGCTGAGTTTGGGTGGTGCTTATTCCAATCACTTATTGGCGGTTGCTTGTACCTGTAATGCGCAAAAATTACTATCGGTTGGTATTGTGCGTGGAGAAGAACCGGCCGTTTATTCACCTACGCTACTTCAATTGCGAGCGTATGGCATGCAGTTATTATTTACCGGGCGAGAACAATTCAAAAATAAATTAATACTAAAACAGCAATGGGCGGAAAGATTTAGCAGGTATTATTGGGTGAATGAAGGGGGGCAAAGTGAAGAAGGCGTGCAAGGAGCTCAAGAAATTCTGAGTCTGGTTCCAATAAATAATTATTCCCATATAATTTGTGCTGCAGCAACGGGAACAATGATGGCCGGCCTGTTAAAATCGTCTAAACATACTCAATATATTATCGGTATTCCAGTATTAAAAATTAATGATCGGGAAAATAATGAGCTGATAACATTTCTGAAAACCAAAAGCGATCATCCTCATTTCTCATTATTGTACAATTTTGAGGAGGGTGGTTATGCTAAAAAAACACCTGGATTGATTGCCTTTATGAATACTCTTTACAAGCAACATCAACTTCCTACCGATTTCGTTTATACCGGGAAACTATTTCGTGCCATTTTTAGTCTCGCCGAAAATAATTTTTTCCCAGAAGGAAGTAACGTTCTTGCAATACATAGCGGAGGCTTACAAGGTAATCGCTCACTCGCCGAAGGTGAGCTGATTTTCAAATACAACTTATAAAGAAGTTAATTTCGTTGGCAGCCAAACACAATCTATTATCTTTGATTTTATTAGTAATAGTTCGCTATCCTTTTCGTTATATGGCTCATGGTTAGAATTTTGTTATTAGTTACAATCATCTCCCTATTTTCGGGTACCCTGCAGGCCCAGGATACCCTTCCAAAATTTTCTGTTACTACCAGGGGAAACAATAGGGTTTTTATCAACTGGACGAATAATTTTCGTGCTGTTTCGCAAATAAGCATTCAGCGATCGATCGATAGTCTTAAAAACTTCAAAACAATTCTTACAGTTCCGGATGCCTCTATTCCTCAAAATGGATTTGTTGATACAAAGGCTGCAACCCCATTTATGTTTTACAGACTATTTATTGTGTTGGATAGTGGGAAATATGAATTCTCTGCTTCAAAAAGGCCCCTTTGGGATACTTCAAAAAATAGCATTAGGATCTTTTCTGAAAAAAATCCTTTGGCTGGGTCAAAAAGAGAGGTATTCGCCGACAATCTGAGTATTTCAGAATCAAAAAAATTGCGCGATAAAATAAATGGTCAAAATGAATTGAATAAGGACAGTCTTGGCCTGAAGCCTGCCATTGAAAAATTTTTTATTATTAAAAGACGTGATAGTATTCTGTTTCAAATTGCTGAAAAAAACTTTAAATCCTTTCGCGATTCAATAGTATACAAGAGCAAAGACACGCTTGTTTTCCGTTCTATTGATACTATTCTTATTAAACCATTTGTACCTAAAGAGGTTTTTAAAGCCTCCCTTTATGTTTTTACAGAAAAGGATGGAAATGTTTCGATCTCGCTACTAGATGCCTCCACTAAAAATTACAGTGTCAAATTTTTTGATGAG
>JBJXDV010000250.1:0-32962 GCA_046153465.1 Chitinophagaceae bacterium | reverse complement strand
ATTTTCAACTCTGTCTCTAAATGTTTTACCACCATGCACCATTGATTTTTCATTATTGTAAATACCGCCATTGTTGGGGCATCCCGGCTCACCTGCTCCGTGGAAGAAAAGCATTACAGGGTATTTTTTTGAAGCACTATCCGGGTTAGAAAAACTTTTAGGGTATTTAATCCGAAAGGCCAACTGAATGCCATTTAGATTTATAAAGTATGCCTTCATATCCTTTCCCCAACTACTACTATCGATACCTGAAGTTTTTACTGAAACCCATTTTTGTAATCCTAATATTGCAGGGTTGGGGTTCGCAGTAAGTAAGTTACTATCATAGCTGTAATTGGTTCCATTATTAACCCATCTTCTATTTTTATCATTTGGGTTAAATACGTTTTGCGCTTTCGTAAGGGTAATCAACGAAAACAGCGCCATGGTGGTGAGAAGTAATACTTTCTTCATAATAAGAGAAAATTAATAGACATTATTTTAAATAACCTAAACCTAACTAAAGATTTAACTTTAGAATATTACAAATGATTCCTTTTTAGTGTTAGGAAAGGCATATTGGAGGCAATAATCAGAGCGGTTTTCTCGAAGAATAATAGAGGTAATTAGCACTGGGTAATTCGAAGGGATTGTTGGACTAGATCAAAGAAGAAGGTCAAAATTAATAATAAATTTCAAAAAGTGAAATTATTAGAGATATATCTTTTAAGAAATCATATACTCTTTTAGTTGTACCTAATTTTAATGAAGACTTTTAAGTACCCTTTCTTTTTCCTTTCTTCGCACTAATTCAAAAAAAGGCGCAAAATAACTCCCTATTTTCCAGCATGACTATAATTAATTATATTTTCTTTAACAAAATTGTCTTTTGGACTAGCTTACTCTTAATTACTTATAGTTATCTCGGATATGGACTACTAATTTGGGCTTTAGTTTATTTGAAGAAAATAATAAAGAAAAATAAGCCTGTAGATAAAGAAATTGTGTTTCTTCCAGCAGTAGCGTTGGTGATAGCTGCCTATAATGAGGAAGATTATATTATCGAGAAAATTGAAAATAGTCTTCAATTAAACTACCCAAAAGATTTATTGGAAATTATTTTTATTACAGATGGCTCCACCGACCATACGATGGAATTAATAGGTAGTTATCCTGCAATAAAACTTTTACATCAGCCAGAAAGAAAGGGGAAAGCAGCCGCTATGAACCGCAGTATTAAATATATTGATTCATCCTATATTGTTTTTTGTGACGCCAATACACTCCTCAACAGTGATTGCATAAAAGAAATTGTAAAACATTATGTTGATCCCCTGGTAGGCGGGGTAGCCGGCGAGAAAAAAATTATTCAAAAAGGAATTAATTCGGCAGCGGCTACCGGCGAAGGTATTTACTGGAAGTACGAATCGCTCTTAAAAAAGCTTGATTCTGAGCTTTACAGCACAATTGGCGCGGCGGGAGAATTATTTTCGGTTCGTAAAGAGCTTTTTGAAGCGGCTCCTGAAGGCACAATTATAGAAGATTTTGTGCAGTCGCTTACTGTATGTTTAAAAGGTTATGTATTGAAATATGAGCCAAATGCATATGCTATGGAGGCACCGTCGGCATCTATGAAGGACGAAATGAAACGAAAAGTAAGGATTTGTGCGGGAGCTTTTCAAGCTATGTTACTGCTAAAAGGACTCTTTAACTTTATTAAATACCCGGTTCTTTCTTTCCAGTTTATTTCCCATCGCGTTTTAAGATGGACTCTTTGCCCGCTTGCTCTCGTCTTTCTTTTGTTATCAAATATTTTTCTGGTTCTTTTCGGAGGAGAAACGCTGTATCAAATTAGTCTTTTGAGTCAGGCACTTTTCTATTCAATGGCTCTATTTGGGTGGTTCTTAGCCACTAAAGAAATAAAAGCAAAGGTCTTATACATTCCTTTTTATTTCCTGTTTATGAACATAGCAGTTTTTTTGGGTTTTAGCCGATTTATACGGAATAAACAATCCGTTTTATGGGAAAAGGCCTCGCGTCAAAAATTGCCAAAATACCACGATTAAGGTATGGAAATGCAGCTGCGCTACTCTATCTTCGCTTAATAAAAATATAATAACCGGTTATTTGGTTTATTGAATTTTGTTATTACTTTTACCCTTCCTAACAGGTATTACATCCAACATCTCTTGAATTTCCTTACCACTTTCAACTCTGATTAGCTTATCTGATGATTCACACAAATCCTTCGAACAGCCAGCCATCTGATTAGTTTGCCGATTGCAATCCATTTAAGTCGTGTGTTAAGCCATTTAAAAAGCGCTTAACCATATATATTATATTTTTCCAATTCCCATGAAACCATTTGATCCTAAATTACGTCTGATGAAAAATTGCGAATTTCAATAATAAAAAATTTTTCTGCCCAATGAAAAAGCAAATACTCGCAATTGATGATAGTAAGGCAATTCGTTTCTTACTTCAAACTGTACTCGGAAAACAATACCAGGTAATTACAGCGCCTGATGGTTGTTCGGCGATGTACTGGTTGTCTAAAAAGAATTTTCCAGATCTGATTATTTCAGACCCTCAATTACCAGATATGGAAAATTGGGAACTAATTGAACAACTTTCGAACAGCGGCTTGTATAAGGCAATACCAATGATTGTTCTTTCTTCATTGGGAAATGCTGAAACCAGCTCAAAATGTTTACAATTTAGTGTTGAAAAATATTTTACAAAACCTTTTAATCCAATTGATTTACTTGAGGCAGTGAACAAAATCTCCTCTATGCAAGAGATGAGTTCAGTCGGCCAGCCCTGATTAATTTTGCGTACGCTTTGAAAATAAAGCAAACCCACAAACCCTAATAAAATTATGGAACTCGCCTATTCACCCGAAGAAAAGATAACAAAGAGGAAATATCGCCATTTCTCCATTTCTCCTAAAACTGCCATCCTAGCTGAAGTTGAAAAAGGGGAACAAGACTTCTTTTATATAGGTCGGAGAACTTCAAGTATTGACAGCCTTATTAAATCTTTTGAAACAGGTTATGCTGCCGAGAATATTGATAATGCAAAATTCATTTTGAATAGACTTTCTTCTCAGGGAAATACATTTCCAGGAGTATTTATTGTTGATGCCGCAATGACTAAAAAAGATATTGCGGAAATTTTCAGTTTTGTTAGCAATTTAACGGACATGTCTGCTACTCCTTTTGTTATTGATGCCGCCAGCATGACTCAGCAGGAAATAATTTCAATAAGAAAAATGGAATTTGTAGATGAGATTCTCTTTCTAAATGATTTCAATGGTCAGCATCTATTTGCAAAAATTTCTTTCTTAAAGAAAATAAAACAAAAAGCGAGTTCTTTAAAAGTTAAAAACACCATTGAAACGTCGGTGAACGGTTTTGTGAATACTCGCCATGTAATGAAGAGAATATTTGATATTACTGTTTCTTTTCTTTTATTGCTGGTGTCAAGTCCATTTCTGTTAATGATTGCACTTGCCATTAAAATAGAATCTCGTGGGCCGATTTTTTATATTTCCAAAAGAGCAGGAAAAGGATATAAAATATTTGATTTTTTTAAGTTCAGGACGATGTATACAGGTGCAGACTTAAATAGAAAAGATTTTCTTCATCTAAATCAATACAATTCGAATTCCGCCGATGCTCCTGTTTTCTTTAAAATTAATAACGATCCAAGGATTACAAAAGTTGGATTATTTCTCCGCAATACCAGCCTTGACGAACTGCCGCAATTCGTTAACGTTTTAAAAGGCGATATGTCGTTGGTTGGTAACAGACCCCTACCGCTTTATGAAGCAGCGGCTCTCACTACAGATGAATGGGCGATGCGCTTTATGGCCCCTGCCGGGATTACGGGTTTGTGGCAGATTAAAAAAAGAGGTCAGGATGATATGTCAACTGAAGAAAGGCTTTCCCTTGATATTAATTATGCCGAAAAATATAGTTTCATGTATGACCTTTGGATTATGGCGAATACACCCTCTGCCCTTATTCAAAAAACGAATGCCTAAAATAAGCTATCTTTATTTTAATGATACAATCCCGCTTTGAACAGCGGGATTGTCCTTTGTACATCAAAAGAAAAAAGTGTCTACGGAAACACCCCTTATATCTATCATTACGCTGAATTATAACCAGGCTGAAGTTACAGTTGACTTCCTCGAATCTGCAAAAAAATTAAATTACAAGAATTTTGAAATATTGGTTTGCGATATGGCGTCTGCCGAAGATATTACTGCCATTATTAAACCGGAAAAATACCCAAATATGCGTTTGTTACTCAGCAAGGAGAATCTGGGTTTTGCGGGTGGAAATAATTGGGGAATGCGGCAGGCAAAAGGCGACTATTTTTTCATAGTAAACAACGATACCATAATGACGGAAGGCTTACTGGAAAAGTTACTAAAGCCTTTTTCTGAAGATAAATCCATAGGAGTTACATCACCCAAAATTCTTTACTATAGTCATCCCGACACTATTCAGTATGCAGGCTTTAACCCTATGAATAAATATACAGGGCGAACGTCGATTATTGGAGAATGGGAAAAAGACAAAGGTCAATATAATCAATCAAGGTATACCAGCGGATCGCATGGTTGTGCTATGTTTGTGAAAAAAGAAGTTGCCGAAAAAACAGGCATGTTTCCAGAAAAATTTTTTTTGTATTACGAAGAATGGGATTGGTCGGCAAGAATATTAAATAATGGATATAAAATCTGGTATACCGCTGAAGCCAGTATTTATCATAAAGAGTCGATGAGCGTAGGGAAGAGTAATCCTATGAAAGTATATTATCATTCCAGAAACAGAATTCTTTATATGAGAAGAAATACCCATTGGTATCAACTAGTTGTTTTTGCTCTCTTCTTTACTCTTTTTTCAATTCCAAAGTCGATTCTAAAATTTCTTCTTAAAAAACAATTTGTACAAACCCGATACTTTATAAAAGGCATATTTTGGAATCTTTACTCCTCCAGCGATTCAGTTGTATAAGTATAAAAATTAAAAATAATAGTTTTACAATTAATTCGTTAGTGATACCATGTTCATTTTTCTCGTCAAAATATTTTTCTCTCTGTTATTTGTTTATATGGCGTTAAATGTGCTGTACCTGTTCGTTATAGCAATCGTTGGAAAATTTTCCAGGAGTAAGGCATACTCTATCAATCCACGTAAGAAGCGGATAGCCGTGTTAATTCCATCGTATAAAGAAGATAATATTGTTATTAACACTGCCCGTGAGGCAAGAAATCACGATTATCCGCCAGATTGTTTCGATGTTTTTTTTGCTGCTGACCAATTGAAAAAAGAAACAATCGATCAGTTAAGGGCTATTCCGGTAAATGTGTTGGAAGTTCAGTTTGATATAGGTTCAAAAGCCCGGTCGTTAAACAAGCTGTTGAACTCAATTCAAGTTGACAAATACGATATCGGAATTATTTTAGACGCAGATAATATTATGTTGCCCGGTTGTCTTGATCTCGTGAATGATGCCTTTCAAAAGGGATTTAAAGCGGTACAATGCCATCGGATTGCAAAGAACAGAAACACGCCTGTGGCTGTGTTGGATGCCATGAGTGAAGAGGTTAATAATCATTTTTTCAGAAAGGGTTTGCGATCCATAGGACTTTCTTCAACTGTAATCGGCTCTGGGATGGCCTTTGAATTCAATAAAATAAAGGAAATTTATAATAAGCCGGGCATATTGGGTAATCCGGCCTGTGATCGGGAAGTGGACTTCGAAACAATGAAGGCTAAAATTGACATAGAATTTCTGGCAGAAGCCTATGTTCTAGATGAAAAAGTTGCGAGCAGGGCTGTTTATGAAAAACAAAGAACCCGATGGCTTGAATCTCAAATAATACATCTAAAACTGTTTTTTGATAAAAAGCAAGGGCATTTACCTAAAACCTCCGACTATTGGAATAAGTTGTTTCTTAATTTAATACCTCCCCGGTTACTTTTCCTGGCTTTCATTACATTCATTCTATTAATAGTTGGACTGCAGCGGATTTTTAATTTTGATATATTATCCCCAGATGATCGATGGTGGATCCTTCTTTCGGGAGTTTATTTATTAACATTTTTTATTGCGATTCCCTCCAGTTTTTATAATGTTAAAACAGTCAAAGCTATTTTTTACATCCCATCATTGGTATTTTCTATGTTACGTGCATTGATAAAAATGAAAGTAAGCAGAAAAGAATTTTTACATACGCCAAAATCTTTCATAGAAAAAAGTAATTAGAGCAATTAAAGTCCGATTGGATGTAAAATTGTTGATATCTCCTAACTTTCCCACATTTTTTTCACTTTCTGCCTACCAAATCCTTTTGGCCGTTATTTTGCTATCTCAGCTAATCGACTTACCCACCTGTTTTGATTATGATTCATTACAGTTTTACATGTAATGAATTACTAATCAATTGTCACAAAAAAAATATTTAAATACAAAAAAAATGCTCCTTAAACATTTTTTGGTAAGATTGTTGCTTTACTGCAACTATGTTTTTTGTGACATAGTTCCAATATATCCTAAATTCGAAAACCAGTCCGAATGAAAAATTTTACCTATTTATGTAGGAATTCACTGTATGTGTTATGCGTACTCGCGCTTACTTCTATCTCAAGCGTTGCCCAACAAGTTCCCAAGGGCCTTACAGCTTCGTCCAACGGTATTTATATTGGCTTTTATGAATATAAACCTGTGGACTATTCGCTTAATCCTTCAGAGAAATATCCGCTGATCGTTTTCCTGCATGGAATAGGAGAACGGGGTGACGGGGTTATTGAATTGCCCAATGTATTAGGACAAGGAATTCCAAAATATATCAATAGTGGTCATCCGATGCGCTTTTTCTGGAATGGAAAATGGGAAACATTCCTTGTACTATCTCCTCAACTTAGCCGCAACTATGGTGATTGGCAAAATTTTTATGTCGATGAAATGCTTGCTTATGCCAAACAAAATTTACGAATTGATACAAACCGAATTTATTTAACAGGACTTAGTTTAGGAGGTGGGGGTGTTTGGAAATATGCATCTGCTTCTTTAACAAATGCAAAAAAATTTGCAGCCATTGCTCCGGTATGTGGTACCTGTGCAATTTCCAACGCATGTAATTTGGCTAATGCTAACTTACCAGTTTGGGCTTTCCATGCTCAAGATGATGGTGTAGTGGGCGCGGGATGTACCACCAGCTCAATACAGGGTATAAATAATTGTAACCCGGCTGTGAAACCATTAATGACGATATACTCAAATGGCGGGCATTTTATTTGGGACAGATCATTCGATACCGTTTACAATTGGCACAATCCAAATCTTTACGAATGGTTTCTTGGCCAAAATAAAAGCTTACCCATTAACGTTGGACCAATTGCAAATGCCGGGCCTAATGTTACGATTACAATTCCTACAACTTCCGCTATGTTGAACGCAACAGGATCGACTGACCCGGATGGAACAATCACAAGGTATCTTTGGAAAAAAATCTCCGGACCGAATGCAGGAATAATTCAAACACCCAACAACGCAACCACAAATATCGTTGGCCTGGTTGAAACAGGTGTTTACACTTATGAATTAATGGTTGCAGACAACCGTGCGGCTTTTCGGCTTGATACAGTACAAATTACTGTTAACAGTGGACCTCCAGGTACAAATATTCCACCCTTTGCAATGGCGGGTTACGATGTAACGATAACTGTTAATCAGGTTAACCTTGATTCTTGGGGTAGTAGAGATGTAGACGGTGCGATTGTAGGTTATTTATGGTCAAAGATATCAGGTCCATCTACCTTTGCAATACCCTATAATATGTATGCTTCTTGTGGAATTACCGGAATGGTTTCGGGAGTTTATCAATTCGAATTACAGGTTACCGATAATATGGGCGGTATTGGAAAAGACACTGTTCAGGTGACTGTTAATTTGCCTGGCCCTCCTCCTGTTAATCAGGCTCCGACCGCTAATGCCGGAAATGATATTATTATCAATTTGCCTGCAAATAGTACAACACTAAATGGCGCGGCCTCTTATGATCCGGATGGCAGCATCGCGACTTATGCATGGAGTAAAATAACTGGTCCCCCTCAATTTCTTATAAATATTCCGGGCAACGTATCTTCCTCAGTAACTAACCTTGTGGCTGGCGTCTATTCTTTTCGATTATTGATTACCGATAATAATGGCGCCGTTGACAGTGACACTGTTTTAGTAACTGTGAATGCTGCCCCACCTCCTTCAAATATTGCACCTGTGGCTTTTGCAGGTACAGATGTTTCAATTACACTTCCAGTAAACAGTGTTTCATTAAATGGTTCCGGATCTTATGATTCAGATGGAAGTATTAATGCATACAACTGGAGCAAACTGAGCGGACCGACGCAATACACAATTGCAAACGCTTCACTTGCATCAACTTCTATTAACAATTTAGTTGCAGGAACTTATTCCTTTCGATTGGTTGTTACAGATAACATTGGGGCAACTGGTTCAGATACTCTTTCAATAATTGTGCTTGCCGCCCCGCCACCACCAAATATCTTACCTATTGCAAAAGCCGGAGCCGATATTTCAATTATGCTGCCCGCTAACAGCAGTACTTTAAACGGATTTGACTCTTACGACCCTGATGGTATTATAACAAACTTTGCCTGGAGCAAAATTAGTGGCCCAACGCAATACACCATTGGAAATCCCAACAATGGTTCCACAACTATTTCAGGGCTGGTACAAGGCGTTTATCTATTCCGTTTATTAGTTACCGATAATAGTGGAACAAGTAGCCCGGATACTGTAGTTGTAACCGTTAGTACAGCCCCTCCTCCTCCAAATCAATCTCCCGTTGCAAATGCCGGAGCAGATAAAATAATAATTTTACCTTCCAATTCAGTTAATGTATCAGGTACATCTTCGTATGATCCTGATGGAAGTATAGTTACTTATAATTGGGTTAAAATTAGCGGACCTGCACAATTTACGATCGTGAGCGCTAGTGCAGTCACCTCCGATATCAGCAATCTGATTCAGGGAAATTATAATTTTCGGTTAGTGGTTACTGATAATAATGGGGCCGTAGACAGTGATACATTATCTATTCAGGTTCAAGCCCCTCCACCGCCTCCCAACCAAGGCCCAAGTGCAAACGCCGGAAGTGATATTATTATAACTCTTCCTTCAAACAGCATCACACTTAATGGTACGGCATCCAGCGATCCTGATGGAAATATTACCTCTTATTTATGGACAAAAATTGGAGGCCCCAATTCATTTAATATTTCAAACTCAACAAATCAAATTACAACGGTAACTAACCTTGTTCAGGGAACCTATAGCTTTCTTTTAGTTATTACAGATAATGCCGGAGCAACAGACAGAGATACCATAATAGCCACCGTGAATGCCGCCCTTCCCCCACCAAATCAAGCACCTGTTGCTAATGCAGGTAATGATATATCTATAACATTGCCCGTTAACAGTACAATACTTTCCGGTGGAGCTTCAATCGATTCTGATGGTACTATTTCAACATACAATTGGAGTAAGACAAGCGGGCCAACTCAATATACTATTGTCAATGGGACCTCTATTTCTGCATCTATATCAAACCTTGTCCAGGGAACCTATTCGTTTCAACTAGAGGTTACTGATAATTTAGGTGCTACATCAACTGATGTTGTACTTGTAACTGTGCAATCAGCAGTTCCACCTCCTAACCAGGCGCCAATAGCAAATGCGGGAAATGATGTCTCCATTACCTTACCCTCTAACAATACAACTCTTTCTGGCGGAGCCTCGATAGATCCAGATGGCATTATTGCGACCTATAATTGGAGTAAGATAAGTGGACCAGCTCAATACACCATAACTAATGGAGGAACCGTTTCTCCATTAATATCAAACCTCGTGCAGGGAACCTATTCATTTCAACTTGAGGTTACTGATAATTTAGGTGCGCTGGCTACTGATATTGTAGTAATAGTTGTTCAACCAGCAATTCCGCCACCCAATCAAGCCCCAATTGCAAATGCAGGAGCTGATTTTTCTGTTAGCCTTCCAAACCCTTCAATTTATTTGAATGGATCAGACTCCAGGGATCCCGATGGTTCCATTACAGGATATAGTTGGGTAAAAATTAGTGGTCCGGGTGCCATTACTATAATTAATTCAACGACTGCGTTACCAAGTGTGTTTGGTGTGCAATCCGGCGAGTATGTGTTTGAATTAACGGTAACAGATGATAAAGGAATAAACGCAAAAGATCAGGTAATAGTTACGGTAAATGCAGCAGTTATTGGCAATAACAAGCCGGTTGCTAAAGCCGGGAACGATATTGTTATTTCAATTCCGGCCAGCTCTGTAACTCTTGATGGAACATCTTCTGCAGATACCGATGGAACCATTACCGGTTATTCCTGGAAACAAATTGCAGGATCAGGAATAACGTCATTATCAAATGCTAAAAATGTAGTTACTGTTGCCTATGGATTGGTCGCAGGAGAATATCAATTTGAATTGACGGTTACCGATAATTCAGGCAGTATTGGAAAAGATACAGTAAGTATCACGGTAGTTAACAATTTGCGTTACCTGGAAAAGCTTTCTCTTTATCCAAATCCTGTAATGAGTATTATGACGGTTTCCTGCATAAGCGATAGTGTTGGACAATCAAAACTTACGATTTATGACCAAAATGGTATTCTGCTTCAAACAATAATGTTCGTTAAAAACCAAGCAATACAGGAACAACAGGTAAATGTGTCGAGATTAAAAGCTGGCATATATTTCCTGGAAGTAATGATAAGTGATAAAAAGAAAATGATTGCACGATTTATCAAGCAATAACCAGAATCAACTTTTTATTAAGGCGATGCATGGCATCGCCTTTTTTATTAAACTTCTCGCCCAAAAATATTCAAGCCCTTTCATATTTCGAATTTATAAACCCAAAAAAAAATATTCCAGCTCAATATTTAGTTATCCACGTAATGTAAATTGATAAGCTGCTGATTGGCAACTCACAAATAATAATAGGACATACTCATTCACATCAATAAGTTTTTGCCTGTAAAACCAACTTATACTTTGGCATAGTGATTGCAAATCTGTAAACAATAAATTTCACCCCCTATTAAAGCTACGTTTGGTTCAAAGAAAAGGTTCTGATCCTCCACTATCGTGTAGAAGATACTTCCTTCTTTGATTTTTTGTAATCATTACACCTTATCTATTCTCTAAGTTATTTGTAATTGCAATCAACATTGCGATGCAATAAACTATTTTTTAACCCTGGAAAGTGCTATTAATTCTATGAAGAAGTTATTACTGATGTATTTGTTAGGATGCCCTTTTTTTTCCGCCGCCCAACAAATAGCTAAAAACCTTACTGCGTCAAACGGGGTGTTCATTGGTTTCTATGAATATAAACCTGTTGATTACAATACGGATCTTACAACAAAATATCCAGTAATCATTTTTCTGCATGGTATTGGAGAAAGGGGAGACGGAGTTACGAATCTACCACTTGTATTATCAAATGGAGTTCCCAAAAATATAAATGCGGGTCATACCATGCGATTTTTTTGGAACGGTAAATGGGAAACCTTCTTGGTTTTATCGCCTCAGCTAAGCAATGTATATGGCGACTGGCCCAATTTTTATGTCGATGAAATGCTGAAATATGCAAAGCAGAATTTACGGATCGATCCAAATCGGGTTTTTCTTACAGGCTTGAGTTTAGGTGGGGGCAGTGTCTGGCGTTATGCTTCTTCCACACTGGCCGCTGCCAATGAATTTGCAGGTATTGCTCCTGTTTGTGGAACATGTGCTATTGGAAATCCGTGTAATATTTCGAATGCTAAATTACCGGTATGGGCCTTTCATGCATTAGATGATGGTATTGTTGGTGCTGGTTGTACTACCAGTTCTATTTTAGGTATCAATAACTGCAACCCCGCAGTAAAACCATTAATGACTTTATATCCGAGTGGCGGACATGGTATTTGGGGAAGATCCTACGATACTGAATATAATTATCACGATCCAAACATGTATGAATGGTTTCTCGGGCAAAATAGAAGTCTACCCACAAATATATTGCCCATCGCAAAAGCTGGAAATGATCAAGCAATTTCATTAAATACCAATGTTACCTTGAACGGTTCGAATTCAACAGACGCAGATGGCAACCTGGTTCGTTATACCTGGTCAAAATTATCGGGGCCGGCAAGCGGTGTTATAAATTCCCCGGTTACAACGAATGGAATTTCCACTATCTCTGGGTTAACTATTGAAGGAACTTACCAGTACGAGCTTAAGGTTCTCGACAATAGAGCCAGCTCTTCCCTTGATACAATTACAATAACCGTTACTACAGGTATTTCAGGTACTAATAATGCCCCATTTGCAAAAGCCGGTCCTGACATCTCGCTAACATTGCCAACCAATAATACTACATTAAACGGAGCCTCCTCGTATGATTCGGATGGAAGTATCATAAACTTTAGCTGGACTAAAATAAGTGGACCTACACAATATTTTTTAAGCAGTCCGTCAAACCCATCTTCTTCTTTAACAAACTTAGTTCAGGGTTCATATAATTTCCAGCTTTTGGTCACCGATAACAACGGAAGCAGTTCGAAAGATACAGTTGCGGTGATCATAAATACTACAGCTCCACCACCTTCAAATTATTATCCCATAGCCAGAGCAGGGTCCGATATTACCATTACATTACCTTCAAATAGTGTTAGTCTGAATAGCAATAGCTCCTATGATCCAGATGGAATAATCGTTTCCTATAATTGGAGCAAAATAAGCGGCCCAACACAGTACACAATTAGTAATAGTTCAGAGGTAGCACCAACTGTTTCCGCCCTTGCTTCTGGCAGTTATCATTTTCGGTTAATGGTTACTGATGATGGTGGTCTTTCAACATACGATACTGTGGTAGTGATAGTCAATAGCAATGGATCACAAAGCCCCCCGCTAACCAATTCTCCCCTTGCGAAAGCCGGAGCCGATATTTCGATTAATTTACCGACCAATTCCGTATCGGTGAATGGATACAATTCCTATGATCCGGATGGTATTATTGTTTCCTATAACTGGAGCAAAATAAGCGGCCCTGTTCAATATAATATCAGCAATGTATCGGATGGAGCAACTACTATTACAAACCTTGCACAAGGTTCTTACCAATTTAGATTATTGGTTACGGACAATTCTGGTTCTACAGGAATGGATACTGTTATGGTAACTGTTTTGCCTGGCGCCGCTCCTCCTCCCAATTCATTGGCACCTATAGCAAAGGCTGGTCCAAATTTCTCACTAACACTTCCAACAAATACAGGTACACTAAACGGATATAACTCATACGACCCAGATGGTATTATTGTTTCCTATAACTGGAGTAAAATAGCCGGACCGGCTCAATACAATATCAGCAATGTTTCTAATGGTTCTACTACCGTTACCAATTTAGTACAAGGTTCGTACAAGTTTCGCTTATCGGTAGCTGATAATTCAGGAATGACTGCCGACGATACGGTTACACTAATTGTGAACTTTGGAACAATAACCCCACCCCCTGCTTCTATCCCTCCTTTTGCAAAAGCTGGTACTGATATTTCTATAACAACACCCGCCAGTTCGGTTACTTTAAACGGCTACAATTCATATGATCCGGATGGTATTATTGTTTCCTATGCATGGAGTAAGATAACCGGACCAGCACAATATCAAATCTATAATTCCAGTGCCGGAAATACTACCGTTTCCAATCTTACATCGGGCTTCTATCAATTTCATTTAAAGGTTACCGATAATACCGGAATAACAGCTTATGATACGGTTAACGTTACGGTAGGAATAGCTACAAATGGATTGACTACGTCCACTCAAAAAGCATCTATTGAACTAATTGAAAATCTGTCAACCGAAAAAATAATTGTTTATCCAAATCCGGCAATAAATTTCATTACCATTCGCTACAGTGGAAACATCACCGGTCAATCAAAAATGACCATCTTCGATTTATCGGGTAAAACATTAAAACAGGTTCCTTTCTATAAAAGTGCTTCTTCTCATGAAATCCCTGTATCTATTTCGGATTTTAGAACGGGAATTTACATAGTGGAAATCATCACAGATAAACAAAAAAGAGTTGTCACAAAATTTAGTAAGCAATAACAAATAATATCAATATTCAAAAAGAGCGATTACATTTAATCGCTTTTTTTATTAACAGCATTACTACGAATTTTTCTACTAATTAATATAGAAAAAAAATACGAATAGATTATTCGAAAAAATACGATCATACAATCTTTATATACGAAATAGTTAAAAATAGACCGGAATTTCTTCATTTTAGCCGGCGGTGGTATGGTAATTGCAACTTATAGAGTAGTTAAAATGATCCCTATGAAGAAACAAAACTATCAAACAATCCAAACGAACACTATCTGGTCCGTACATAAAATATCTTTCTCTAATTCCCGGCGACTAATAACCTGATAAAATTCTTTCGATTACTCTCCCTACTAACCCAGATTTATTTAATTATTAGAAAACGTAGCAAAAATGATTTGCCCGGCAAATTATTTTACCAGTATTCTCATGCACCTAAATCTGTACTCACTATGAAAAACTTTTTACTAATTATCAACCTCTTATTTCTATCATTTATTTCTGCAGCTCAGCAAACAGCCAAAAGCCTGATTGCTTCCAATAGCTCATTCGTAGGTTTTCTTGAATATAAGCCGGCAGATTATAACGTAGACCTCACCGTTAAATATCCGGTAATTATTTTTTTACATGGAATGGGTGAAAGAGGAAATGGATCAACTCAAATTTGGTCAGTTGCGAACAATGCAATCCCAAGATATATTCAACAAGGAAATCCAATGCGATTTTTTTGGAATGGGAAGTGGGAAACTTTTCTTGTACTATCTCCTCAATTAAGTACAATTTATTTTGATTGGGTGGATTTTTATACGGAGGAAATGATTAAGTACGCAAAAGCGAATTTGCGTATCGATACTAATAGAATCATAGTTACCGGATTAAGTCTTGGCGGCGGGGGAGCGTGGCATTATTCAACTTCTTCCCTTACTAATGCACAACAACTTTCCGCTGTTGCACCTGTTTGCGGAACTTGTTCGGGCGTAACTTATAGCAATATTGCAACTGCTAAACTTCCGCTTTGGGCCTTTCACGCAACCAACGATGGAACTGTTGGAGCAGGTTGTACTACAAGTCAGGTTTGGGGTGTCGAAATAGCAAATCCGGCAATTGCTCCGTTAATGACATTATATACAAGTGGTGGCCATGCCATTTGGGACCGCGCATACGACGTTGATTATAACTGGCAAAATCCCAATATTTACGAATGGTTTCTCGGGCAAAATAAAAGTTTAGCTCCAAATATTTTACCCGTTTCAAATGCGGGTCCTAATATTACGATATCTACTTCCACTGCAATGGTCAATCTGAGTGGAATAAATTCTTCCGACGCCGACGGAAATATTGTGCGATATATTTGGCGTAAAGTTTCCGGACCAGCAGCAGGAACCATCAATACGCCGGTTTCTACTACTGGATTAACCTCCATTACTGGGCTCACTACTACGGGAAACTATGTTTATGAATTAAAAGTAGCTGACGATCGGGCTAGTACTGCTACTTCTATTGTAACCGTTACTGTAGTAAATGGGGTTGTATCAAATATTCCTCCCATTACCGAGGCAGGAACAGATATTATGACGGTGACGTCTACAGCAAATCTTAACGGAAGCAGTACGTACGATCCGGATGGTATGATTAGTTCTTATCAATGGACAAAAGTTTCGGGGCCTGCTCTCTTCTCAATTTCAAACGCAACGGTTGCTGCACCTTTATTATCGTTCCTGATGATCGGCGACTACGCATTTGAGTTAACCTCCACCGACAATGGAGGAGCGAGCAGCAAAGACACCGTATATATCCGTTCTGCCGCATCAGCCCTTCCTGTTCAATGGCTTTATTTCAATGTACACCAATCAGGTTCTGAAAATAAATTATTATGGGCCACTGAAAGTCAGTATCAGAACGAACGTTTTGAAATTGAACGCAGTGAAAATGGAATTGATTATACTCATATTGGCGAAATACCAGGCGCAGGAACTTCATTTAATATTCAGAATTATCAATTCACTGACAAGTTCCTCAGTACACAAAAAACATTCTATCGTATAAGGCAGGTAAGTCGTGATAAAAAAAGTACTTATAGTACTATTGCCACAGTGAATCCATTTATAAAAATAACTGGCGGTATAGACCATTTTCCAAACCCTGCACAAAAACAAGTGACTGTTTTGATCAATCAACCCGAAAATGGAATGGCCACTATTTCACTGTATTCAATAGATGGCAGAATGGTACAACAAAAGCAGGTGATGAAAGAAAAAGAATTAATAAGTACTGTGCTTGATATTGAAAAACTCACTAAAGGAACCTATCTTATGAAAATTTCAGTGGGAACATCTGTACTGGAAGTAAGAAAAATGATAAAACAATAGTTATCGAAATGGTTTATAAAATGAATGGGTGGCAAGTCCTAATAAGGGCTTGTCACCTTTTGTATCTCCATACGCATAAATAATATCGTAATCATTGAGATTGTACAATTCACGAACACGGCGCACTTTTTCATTTCCGTGGCAGTTAGTGCCATCGATTTTACCTGTTAAGATGCCGTTACTTATTTCCAACCGGGTAGCAATTAAATGAACATGAAAATCTGAGCACCAGTTAGAAATCCAATTTTCTGCTGATGCAGAAACAATTACTATTTCGAAACCTAGTGCTTTTAGCTTCTGTATTTCTATTAAAGCCTTTGGTCTTATTAGCGACGGTAATATATCTTTTGAAAAAAGATCACATCCCAATTTAAATTTTTCAAGAGGAGTTCTTTTAAAAAAAAAAGAAAGTATCCGTTCTTTTACCGATTGGTTAGAAATAATGCCAATTTTATAAGCAACTAAAAATGGGCCGTTCAAAAGGAATCCAAGATAAAATCGAAAATTCCCTTTTTGATGTTTGATAAATTCAAGTAGAGTATCCCGGCTGGTAACGGTTCCATCGAAATCAAAAAAAGCAATTTGCTTCAAAGCTTTAATTTTTTAAATATAAACTCAGGAATACATTTTATTACTATCATAATCCACTTCCAAAACCACTTAACATATACGGTATTCTTTTTTTTCTTTATAGCATTAAAAACTACGGAAGCAACCTGTTCTGGTTTTGCAGTTAGTAATGGCGGAAGGGTTAATGATTCTGTCATTCGTGTATATACAAATCCAGGCTGAACGCTCACCACATGTACACCTTCTCTAAATAATCGGTTGCGCAAGCCCGATAAATACGCTGTAAATCCAGCTTTAGCGCTTCCATAAATATAATTGCTTTGTCTTCCGCGTTCACCTGCAACTGAACTAATTCCTACAATGGTTCCTTTGTGTTGTGCAGCGTAATAATTACTGATGATGTTCAGGATTGAAACAGCGCCCGTATAATTGCTATTAATAATTTTTTCCGCTTCTGTCCAATTTACCCTTGCTGTTTCGTTTTCTCCCAAATACCCAAAAACGCAAATAGAAATATCAGGCTTTGTCGAAAGTTCCTCAAAAAAAGTATTATGTGAAACAAAATCTGTTGCATCAAACTCATGTATCGTACATTTTACTTTATATCGAATTTCTAAATCAGTACACAGGGGCTCAAGCCGCTTAGCATTTCGGGCAGCCAATTGAATAGTATTGCCCTCAATAGCCATCGCACGGGCAATAGCAATCGCTATATCTGAAGTGGCGCCTAAAAGTAAAACAGTTGGCATTTTTTTATTAAGAAGTTAGGTTCAACCGGTCAGATTGAATTGATCTTATTTTTCCATCGGGGTTATACCGATGGACAATTTCCTTGAATTCCTTTAGCCTTGGATAACCAGCTTCTAATACAGATGGCTTCATGCGGGCATCTTTACTCATATATAACCGTCCTCCGTATTTTAATACTATACCATCCAGCTCATCTAAAAATTCAAGTAAGCCCTTCCTCACAGGAAAATCCAGCGCTAGTGTATATCCTTCTTTGGGGAAAGAAATCATACTATCCTGTTTACCAAAAACTTTTAATACCGCAAGAAAAGAACCAAGACCATTGTCGCTTATGCGTTGCAGTATTTCTATCAAACCCTGTTTTCCTTCTAAGGGCAAAACAAACTGATATTGCACAAATCCTTTTCTCCCATAGCCGCGGTTCCAGTGCAAAATAGCATCTAATGGATAAAAAAATGGCTCATATCCAATAATATTATTTATTTCCTTTCTAAAATTCTTTCCATAATATAAAAAATTAAATAGTTTAACAGTGACCCGATTTAAGACCCATGAAGGAAGGTTGAAAGGAAAAGTAATTTGCTTTTTAGCAGGTAATTTCAATGGAGCTCCCTTGTATTTTTCGGGTAAATCGGTTTTAATAGCATGTTCACCAAGCAGCAGAATACTTCTTCCAAAATGGTTACCTTTTTTTAGGCAATCAATCCATGCTACAGAATATGTATAGTTTTTGAATTCATCAAACAGCTTAATTACTTCTTCAAGATTTATTGCCTTAATCTGCTTTTGTTTTATATAAGAGGTCTCAATTTTTTTGAGTTGAAATTTAACCTTTGTAATTACGCCAGTTAATCCCATTCCTCCGCAGGTTGCTTCAAACAACTCAGGATGTTGTTGAAGAGAACAGCAAACTGCAAGCCCACTCGAAAGCACCAGCTCCATTTCAACAATATGATTGGAAAACGAACCATCTACATGATGATTTTTTCCATGAACATCACTTCCTACTGCTCCTCCAATTGTTATATATTTTGTTCCTGGTGTAACCGGAAGAAACCAACCTTGAGGAACAATTATTTCAAGAATTTTATCCAGGGTAAGTCCGCTCTGGCATTCGAAAATACCTTTTATATTATCGAATAATAATACCTTATCATAATGAAGGGTATTGATGGTTTCTTTTCCAAGCGAAGCATCGCCATAACAACGCCCATTGCCTCTTGGTATTACCTGGCTGCTATTATTTATTAGATGCTGTAACTGATCATCAAAACTAAAAAAACGTTCATCACTTTCTACAGAAGGAAAATTGCCCCAGTTGGTTATTGTTCTTTTCATAATTATTCAAAAAAAGTAAGATCTTTTAAATACAGAATTACAAAAAAACTTAGTACCCAAAGCAACAAAGTAAGTTGAATGAAACGATCCTTATAAAGAATGTCGGTAGGAGACCCGGAATTATTAAGTACAAAAATAATTTGCAGGTAGCGCATTACACCTGCTATCACAAAAAGTGACGTATAATATAAACGATGGCCAAACTCCTTATACAATGCCCCGGAAACAGTATAATTGATATAAGCCACGATTATTACCGCACATACCAGACCAAGCACAATATTTAAGTAATCGAGTGTGTAACCTTTAATGGCTTTTCGCATATCCGTTCCAGTAGAGAGCTTTAATATTACATCATCGCGCCTTTTACCAATTGCCATAAAAAGAGCCAGCAAAAAAGTCATAATGGTAAGCCATTCTGAAGTATCAATTTGGCCCAAAACGCCTCCCCCTTTTACCCTCAACACAAAACCTGCAGCCACTATCATAATATCCACAATGGAAATTTTCTTCAATCCAAAGGAATAACCCAGGTTTAATACGTAATAGATACCTAATAAAAAAAGAAATTTGCCACTTTGATCCAGCAAAAATCCAAGTATCGTTCCTGCTGCAAAAAGAAAGATTGCTATTATCAGCCCGGTGGTTTTGTTTACCGTACCTGCTGCAAGAGGTCTTCTGCATTTTTTTGGATGTTTTCGATCGTCTTCTATATCCCTATAGTCATTTACAATATAAATACTGCTGGCTAAAAAACTGAACGCTAAAAAACCTCCCGACAATGCTTTAATATTATTCAGATCAAAAAACTTACCTGCAAAAAATGCCGGAACAAAAAGGAATAAATTTTTAGCCCAGTCTTTTACCCTAAGTAGTTTAATGATTTCTACCATAAAAGTGTTTACAGGGCTGCAATATACAGCAGAAGCCCCGCACTTGCAATACTTGGGGTTTTGATAATCAATCTGTAATTTGATGCCCGATTCATTTTTCTAAGCCTGAAAATTTCAATATGAAACGAATATTATCCCTTCTAGAAATCGGACTTATTCTTTTAATAGCACTTGCGCCCGTTTTTGCCAGTTTCCCATACCGGAATAATATCTTCTTAAGTTGGGAAGGAGCCTATCGCCTATCCGAGGGACAAAT
Source organism: Chitinophagaceae bacterium (assembly GCA_046153465.1). Classification (GTDB taxonomy): domain Bacteria; phylum Bacteroidota; class Bacteroidia; order Chitinophagales; family Chitinophagaceae; genus Endoryza. Next base: position 12,578 of record JBJXDV010000250.1, on the reverse strand, counting down.
TCCATTCAAAGATTTTGGAATGCCCGTTGGTTATATGTACTGGGTTATTCCAGCAATCTTCTTTAAAATTTTGGGAGCTCAGCTAATAACACTAATTAAAGCGCAGGCATTTATAAATATATTGGCCGGGTTGGCATTCAGATCCATATTTAAAAGTCTTCGGGTGCAGCCAGCCATCCGTTTTTTATCGGTCGCCGTGTTTTGTCTTTCTTACACTTTTCTAAATTATTGGCCCTGGTACAATCATACGGTGGTTGTATACGAATTAATTGCGTTGGCTTTTCTTTTCCGGTATTTAATGGCTCCCTCTCCTACTAAACGGACCTATATTTATCTAGTAATAGCTGGTGCATTTGTTTTCTTTTCATTTTTTACGAAACAAGATGGCGGTGGGCTGGCTTTACTGCTCTGCCTAGTATTGCTCGGATATCATTCATGGATAAATAAAAAATGGTTGCCAATTCTTTTATTTACAGGGGGGGTTACGTTAACGGGTGTTCTCATGATTGCTCCCCTTATTCCCTATCGATTTGATTATTGGTTTAATCATGGCCAGGCACCGCATAGTTCACGTATCTCTATAACTGATATACTCAAAGAATTTTTTGCCTCCTCACAGTGGATAAAATTTTATTTATTGACTATTATTTTATTATTAATAGGCACAGCAAAAAATTTGAAAGAATTATTTAAGAATAAAGAGCAGATGCTATTTATCCTGCTCACTCTGGGAATACTGGTACAGGCGGCAATTGTTCAGGTAACCAGCTACGTGCCTCTTGACAACAATATATACTTTCACAGTTTTGCATTTGCATTTATTTTGTCGCTACTTGCCACGCGGCTATCAATCCATTTAGAGAATTGGAAATCGTTGTTGATTGTTACCGCAGGAGTTTTTTTATGGTGGAGCTCCGCCTACTGGAAATATATTGAACGATTTATTGTAAAGCCAGGAAATGAAAATTATACTTTCAATACACATAACGGATATCATTACGCGGATGTAGTTAACCGGAATACCTATATGATTGGTTTAGACACCACGACCATCCCATTAAACCAATGGAGGATACCTAACTTACGTTCTTTTCAAAAAATATTACTTCCGGGCCCTACTGTTGATGGCATCGAACGATTAATGGAAATGCCTTTAGTGAAAAATAATAAAAATTTAAAGGTGTTAAATATGACGGAGCTAACGCCTCTTGCAGCCGAAATTCCTTTCAAATTAGAAACGGGTTCCTATTACCCATTATGGTTTCACAAAGGCGTAGCCATTTTTGAAAAAGAAACAATTATGTTTACAGATCGTATTCAAAATAATCATTACGATTTGGTGCTCTATGAGTATATCCCTTATTTAAATAATTTTAATCCCTATAAAGTACGTGAAAACCTCATGGCTAATTATAAAAAAATAGATAGCTTTCCCGCACCGCGAAATCCTTCGGCACATGCATGGATAGAAATATATGTAAAGAAGCAATAGGTACCAGGTAATTTTTTTATTGATTTAAGAAATTTTTTTTCGAAGCTGTTACACTTCTTCATTATTAATGAAATTTCGCGAACTCATTTTCATTGTTTTTTTACCAGGATTTTAGATTAACTATTTTTGTCACAAGCTTTCTTTTATCAACAGCACAAATCATATATTATCGTCTCCCATTGAATACCTGAAAGGGGTGGGTCCGCAAAAAGCAGAACTACTTAAAAAAGAGTTGGGCATTTTCACTTTTAAAGATTTACTGGAACATTATCCTTATCGCCATATCGATAAAACACAACTACATCTAATACGAGATATTCTTCCGCAAACAGAATTCATTCAGGTTGTTGGCAAACTGGTTAGTAAAGAAATAATCGGTGATAAAAGAAGCAGGCGATTAGTTTGTGAACTGAAAGATTCTTCTGGCCACCTCGAACTTGTTTGGTTTCAGGGTATCAGTTATATTGAAAACTTATTATCATTGGGTGAAATCTATCTTGTATTTGGCAGAGTTAGTTTTTTTAATAATCAGCCCCAGATCACCCATCCTGAAATAGAAATTTTTGTTGCAGACAAAACCGCTGGAAAAAATTTCCTGGAACCAGTTTATCCATCAACTGAAAAATTAAAGGCAAGGGGGTTGGGCGGAAGGCAACTGGCTAAACTAACCCAGGCTCTTTTTCTTATTCTTCGCGAAAAAGATATACCCGAAAATTTTCCATTAAGTATTCAACAATCGTTAAAATTTATCTCCCGCTTTAATGCTTTTTCTGCAATACACTTTCCTCCTAATGCAATCATCCATCAACAGGCTGTCGACCGGCTCAAATTTGAAGAATTGTTTATAGCCCAGTTAAGAATGGGGATAACTCGGGCTCAACGACACCACAATTCAAAAGGAGTGCTGTTTAGTCAAGTGGGCGACCTATTCAATACTTTTTACCAACGATATTTACCTTTTGAATTAACAGGTGCCCAAAAACGAGTTATAAAAGAAATTCGAAAAGATTGTGGCAGCGGAAAACAAATGAACCGTTTATTACAGGGCGATGTTGGAAGTGGTAAAACAATAGTAGCGCTGCTCATCATGTTACTGGCAGCCGATAATGGATACCAAAGTTGTTTGATGGCACCCACCGAAATACTGGCACAACAACATCATGCTAATATTAGCCAGTTATTAAAGGATCTCCCATTGCAGGTGCAATTACTAACGGGTTCGTCTAAATCAGCTATCCGAAAAAAAATACTTCAGCAGGTAAGTGACGGAACAACTCAAATGTTGATAGGTACGCATGCATTATTAGAAGATACTGTTCAATTTAATAAATTGGGTATTGCCATTATCGATGAGCAACATCGTTTTGGAGTTGCCCAAAGGGCACAACTTTGGAAAAAAGCAACCGTACCACCACATGTATTGGTAATGACAGCCACTCCAATACCACGCACGTTAGCAATGACTGCCTATGGCGATCTGGATTATAGCGTTATCGATGAATTGCCGCCCAACCGCAAACCTATTTTAACCGTACATCGGTATGAAACAGTGCGGCACCAGGTAATGGATTTTATTAAAAAAGAAATTGAAGCGGGCAGACAGGTATATATTATTTTTCCATTGATTGAAGAATCCGATAAAATGGATTATGAAAACCTGATGAAGGGATATGAAAATGTGAAAGCTTATTTTCCCGAGCCAAAATATTGGATAAGCATGGTGCATGGCAGGCAAACAAGTGAAGTGAAGCAAATCAATATGCAACGCTTCAAAGAAGGTGATACGCAAATTATGGTTTCAACCACCGTTATTGAAGTAGGAGTTGATGTTCCAAATGCATCCGTAATGGTAATAGAAAGTGCCGAAAAATTTGGTTTATCGCAACTGCACCAATTACGTGGTAGAGTGGGAAGAGGAAGTGAAAAAAGTTTTTGCATATTGTTAACGGCTCATAAACTAAACAATGAAGCCAAAGAAAGGTTAAAGGTAATGTGTGCTACCAACGATGGGTTTAAGATTGCCGAAAAGGATTTAGTATTGAGAGGGCCGGGCGATATCGAAGGAACCCGGCAAAGTGGTATGTTGAATTTTAAGTTGGCAAATATAATTCAGGATAGGGATTGGCTGGATGTGGCAAAAAAAATTGCTACGGATATTACGGATAAGGATCCTGACTTGAATTTGGTTGAAAATTTGCCTTTAAAGACTTATCTGCAACAATTGCAGGGGAAAACTCCCTGGAGTAAAATCTCGTAACTATTAGCTCATCTACAACCATCTACTGCCGTAAAAAATAAGAGAAATAACCGCTATTTGGGGTAAGAATTAGGAGAAAATTACGTTCTATTTATATTAACTTGTAAAAAAGACAAATTGGGAAGGAAAAGTTTATTACTCTGTGTATTTCTTATTGCGGTTGTACTTCCGTTGACTGCACAACAGGTTGTTTCCAACTTTGAGTTTATTGAGAATAAAGGGCAGTGGGAATCGACCATAAAATTTAAAGGAGAGATTTCTGCAGGAGCCTTTTATTTGCAACAAAAAGGCTTTACGGTTTTACAGCATAACCAACAAGACTTGAGGCGTCTCATGACCCGGCATCATAGTCAAGGCCGAGTTATAAATAAAAAAGTAAATGATAAACTGGCGTCGGTTCAATTGCCCGCATTAAATGTTAGTGAAGATCCTATTGTATTACGTTCACACGCCTATCGTGTTCAATTTGCCGGATGTAATGAAATGATCCAGATTATACCCGACCGCCTTCAATCTGCACATAACAATTATTTTATTGGAGATGACCGATCAAAATGGGCGAGTAATGTAAAAATTTTCCAAGCGGCCCTTTATAAAAATGTATATCCAAACATTGATGTTCGGTATTATTCGGAAAACGGACATTTAAAATACGATTTTATTATAAATCCGGGTGGCGATGTTTCTAAGATTGCTTTAACGTACGAAGGAGTAAATAAGTTAACCATCAAAAATAAAGAATTACTTATTGCTACTTCTGTTGGAACGGTTAAAGAGTTATATCCTTATACGTTTCAATTCGATCCTGTAAAAGGAAAAAAAGAAATTGAATGTCGTTATGAAATTAGTGGGGGCAACACGGTAAAATTCAAAATAAAGAATTACGATCCAACAGCAACACTGATAATCGATCCCACCCTGATCTTTTCTACATTTACAGGCAGTACTGCCGATAACTATGGTTTTACAGCAACACCAGGCCCGGATGGTAGTTTCTTTTCGGGAAGTATCGTATTTGGTACAGGATTTCCAGTTACCGCAGGCGCTTTTCAAACAATATTTGCAGGTGGGAGCGGTAACCGGCCGACGGATATCGGCATTATGAAATTTAATAGTACCGGCACACAACGTTTATATTCTACTTATATTGGAGGTAACGCAAGCGAATACCCGCATAGTTTATTTAGCGACCCACAGGGCAATCTTGTGATGATGGGAAGATCCTATTCAACAAACTATCCGAGTACGGTACCATTTGTTGGAACAGAAGGAGGTTGCGATATTGTAGTTACTAAATTAAATGCCAGCGGATCTGGATTAATTGGGTCTATGCGAATTGGCGGAAGTAATAATGACGGAGTAAATATTCAAGATCACGCGAATGGCGGAACCGGGGGTATCAATTCTCTATTGAGAAATTACGGCGACGAATCACGAAGTGAAGTAGTATTAGATAGAGCCGGAAATATATATGTGGCCGCTCCTACACAATCTGCAAATTTTCCTATTACTGGCGGATTTCAAACAGTAAAAGGTGCAGGGCAGGATGGGGTAGTAATGAAGATTAATCCAAATTGCAATAGCATTATCTGGAGTAGTTTTTTAGGAGGCAATGAAGATGATGGCGCATTTGTGTTGGAACTTGACCCATTAACAAATAACGTATACGTAGCGGGTGCAACAGCCAGTACTAATTTTCCGGTGACTGCAGGTGTTATCCAGGGAACGAATGCAGGAGGTGCCGCAGATGGATTTATTGCGGAAATCAGTAATAACGGATCCACCTTAATTAAATCAACTTATTTAGGCACTTCAGGTGTTGATATCATTTATGGAATAAAATTCGATCGTAAGGGATTTCCCTATGTTATGGGAACCACCAGGGGCAATTGGCCCGTTACTCCAGGTGTATGGAGTGTTCCGGGATCAAAACAATTTGTCGTAAAAATGAAATCCGATCTTTCAGGCAATGTATACTCAACTGTTTTTGGAAGTGGTGCTTCAAAACCAAATATGTCACCAGTAGCGTTTCTTGTAGACCGTTGTGAAAACGTTTACATATCAGGGTGGGGTGGTTATTTAATTAGTGGGCCCGATCCTTATGATCTTGCCGGAGTAGCCGGGATGCCTACTACCAGTGATGCGTTAAAAACAGTGACTGATAACAGGGATATGTATTTTATTGTTATTAAAAAAGATGCTGCCTCTCAATTATATGGAAGTTTTTTTGGAGAGAATGAAGTTGGCCAGTCGGATGGCGAACACGTAGATGGAGGCACCAGCCGTTTTGATGAGCAGGGTGCTATTTACCAGGCCATTTGCGCCAACTGCAATGGTAGCGGTGCAAGCTTTCCAACTACTCCCGGAGTCGTTGGCCCCGTAAATCTCGCTGCGGCTGCAGGTGGCTGTAACCTGGCAGCAGTAAAAATATCTTTTAATTTTGCTGGAGTGGCTTCAGGCCCAAAAGCCTTTATCAATGGTGTACGAGATTCCATAGGTTGTGTTCCACTCACATTTCAATTCAAGGATACGGTATTAAATGCAAAAAGTTATGAATGGAGATTTGGAGATGGTGGTCCCGACGTTACAACTACTACCGCGGAGGTTTCTCATACATATAATCTAATTGGAAATTATGTAATTCGTTTGATTGCCGTGGATTCCACTACCTGTAATATCAGGGACACTGCTTACATTAACGTTAAAGTAAGGGACGATAAAGCCAATCTTTCCTTTAACCCGGTTAAATTACCTCCCTGCGAATCACTTTCATTCCGTTTCGATAATTTATCATCTGCCCCGCCGGTAAAACCTTTTGGAGCCAATAGCTTTAATTGGGATTTCGGAGATGGAACCCGGGTAGTTTCTGGTGCTGGTGCCGTAACCCATTCCTATGCATCTCCGGGAACCTACAAAGTTCGGTTAGTGCTGGTAGATACGAATTATTGTAATTCACCAGATTCAATGGAAGTAGAACTCCGTATTGCACCAAACGTAGATGCGCAGTTTTTGACACCGGCCGCAGGTTGTGTTCCATACAATGCAGTATTTCAAAACACCTCGCTGGCCGGACAAACATTTGCGTGGGATTTTGGCGATGGTGCGAGCTCAACATTATCTAGCCCCTCCCATGTCTATAATGCTGTCGGAACCTATAGAGTAAAATTAGTAGTTCGGGATCCGGCTACCTGCAACTTAATCGATTCTGTTGAACAGACAATTACCGTACACCCGAATCCGTTAGCTGCGTTTACTTTTGCTCCCCTGGTTCCAGAGGTTAATAAGCCAACTATTTTTTCCAATCAATCAACAGGTGGTGTTCGGTACAAATGGCTATTTGGAGATGGCGACAGTACTATAAAAACAACTACCGATACCGTATTGCACCAATACAATTCCAGTGGAACTTATAATGCCTGCCTCGTCGTATTCAATCAATTTGGTTGTACAGATACTGTTTGCAGTCCTGTGCAGGCAATTATTCAACCTTTATTAGATGTTCCTAATGCCTTTACTCCAGGTCGTTTTGGAAGAAACAGTATTATAAGGGTAGAGGGATTTGGAATTGGAAAGATGGTATGGAAAATTTATAATCGGTGGGGGCAGGTTGTTTACCAAAGTGGCGATCGCAAAGGAGGATGGGATGGAACCTTTAATGGCAAACCACAACCGATGGATGTATATGCCTATACGCTGGATGTAGAATTTAGCGATGGCACCAAAGCAAGAAAAACCGGAGATATTACTTTAATACGGTAGCAATAATTTTCGCTTTTGTTAAATATTAAACAAAGGCATCCAATAGTGAATAGTTGACGTAATTTTAAGATAGCATGATTGAAAAAGGAAATATGAAAACAAGTAGGGTTCAAATGTTTCGTAAAAGACTGTTGATTGCTTTTTTTACATTGGTGTATTCACTATCCACCATTCATCATTCATTAGCACAGGACCTTCATTTCTCTCAATGGTTCAATACCCCGTTGATTACAAATCCCGCCAATACCGGGTTTATTCCAGATGCAGATTATCGAATTGGCGCAAACTATCGCAATCAATGGTCATCTGTTATGACAGTACCCTATAAAACATATAGCATTTGGGGTGACGCGCAATTATTCCGCGATCGAATTGAAACAGGATGGTTGGGAGTGGGCGGTGTTATATTAAGAGATGTAGCAGGATCTGGCAGTTTAACATCAACGAAAATTTATACATCGCTTGCTTATCACCAAATGATCGGTGAGGCGCATTTGTTAAGCTTTGGAATCAATGCAGGATGGGCCAATAAAAGGATCAATTCATCAAATCTAAAATTCCCCGATCAGTTTGATGGAAAGTTTTTTGATAATTCACTTCCTACTTCTGTTATATTAGATAATCCTCAAATAAATTATCTTGATGTTCAGGCAGGTCTTAATTATGCGTTCTTCCCAACTGATAAATTATATATCAACGGGGGAATTTCTGCATGGCACCTTAACCGGCCCAGAGAATCGTTCTTCAATGAAGATCCAACCGGGTTTGATTCAAGAATAGCTCCGCGCTATACAGCCTTTGCCAACGCCAGCTTTAAATATAATGATCAGGTTATTATTAATCCAATGGCCTATTATAGTACACAGGCCAAGGCATCTGAATTGGTGTTAGGGGGAACTATTCAATACAATTTAAGTGGTGATGGAGAAACACAATTAATTGGAGGTATTTTTATGCGACCAGGCGATGCCGTTATACCTATGGTTGGTTTTGAATGGAAAAACATTCGTTTATTGTTCAGTTACGATGCCACTACTTCTTCGCTCAAACAGTTTAATAATACCCGGGGAGCCTACGAATTTTCCCTTTTGCGGCATGGATTTTACGATGAGTACAACGGTAACCAGCGACAATCCTGGTGCCCAAGTTTTAGAAATTAACAGTTCCTTTCTACAATCACTTCTCTTTTCATGATTGTTACAAAGGGATTACTTTAACAATTATGACTGCGGGCGTTGAATTACCGATTCTGATATCAGGTGAACCATTAGGTGATGTTTTTACAAAACCCACGAGAACCCCTGCAGTTCCGGCGGTGAATACTTTACTAGTTCCGTTGCTTGCCAACAACGTGTGTTCACCGGTAGCAATCGTATTGGGTCTGCCACAGGGTGTCTCAAATCTTCCAGCAGTACTAAAGAGCCCTCCACCATTCAATGGCTCAAATGAAATAGATAATTGGCCATGATCACATCCGAAAAAATTTGCAGTAATGGCATCAACAGTTACTGAAACAGTAATAATTGAATTGGCATAAACGGTAACAGGCACTGGAATATCCAAACGGCTTGAAGCATCTGTTAGAAGCGTGTTATTGATAGCAGTTCGATAATATTGTACTTTAGGTGGCGGATCAACCCAAACAGGAGCGGTTCCTGATCCTGTTGATTGAATCAACTGACCTGGGTTACCAGCATTTCCATTTATCATTAAAGAGCCATTTGCTTTTACTCTGAATCTTTCGGTAAATACTCCTCCCTGGTCATAACCGAGAGCAATATCCGCATTTGGGTTATCAGAATATATTTGCAGAAGATTTCCCTGAACTGCCATACCCACATCACCGGTTGTACCCGGATAAAGTGTAATTTTTTTACCAAGTGCTGGAGGAAAACTTAAAGGTGCGTTGGGCGTAGTTGTGCCAATACCTAACCTTCCACTCATTTTAATATCTCCGTTGATTGTGTTCATCCCAAAACTCCATCCCGAGCCGCCTGCACCATACAAACCAAGATAGGTGTCGTTTTCTAATCCCATAAATCCCTGCACGCCCGTATTGTTATTATTGTTCAGCCAAATTCCTGCCTCTCCATCAAGTCCGGTACGAATTCTCATTCTTCCCGTGATATCTAATCGTAGCGTTGGGTTATTGTTTCCGATACCCACATTTCCATTTCCCTTTATTCGCATCGCCTCCGTAAATAAACTGCTGCTACCATAACCAAATGCGATATCATCTACATCCGTTTTAGAAAACATTTGCAATAAACCGGGTTGAATACCGAATCCATAATGCGTAGAGGTTCCATCTGTCCATAACGAAATTTTATCTCCCAGTGTTCCATTAAACGATAAAGGAAATTTAGGAGTACTGTTTCCAATACCTAAGTTGCTTTTGAAATATCCATTTCCATTTAAAAAATTAGTGAAGAACACAGGGTTGCCCAATTCGTTTCTGTATTCCAATTGCCCACTAATGGGTGCAGTATTATTATAGAATAATCCATCTGCTGCTGCAGAGTGCTGTATCAAATACTGACTTACGGGTACATATAGGTTAGCTCCTCTCCATTCAATTTTTCCACCTAATGAGTCAAAGGTCATAAAATGAGCTACTCCGCCCAATCGTTGATTTCCCTTTACGTCTAAGGTTGCCTGTGGTGAAGTCGTACCTACTCCAACATATTGCGGAAATCCCTTTCGAGAAAGAATTATAAGCATCCCTAGTATGATATACCTGTTCATAACAAAATATTATTTAGTGTTTAAAAATTTTTGATCATTGAAGTTGCTACCGCATTTAGCTGGCAACAACCAGGCAAGTTGAAAAGAATTAAACATTCCCACTACCATGAATAACTGCGATTTCAATAATTAGGATGAAAAGAATCGGCCATTCATTTTTTGATGATGACTTCATTTGGTGGTCTGGTTTACCAAGGTTTATATTTCCAGATAAGCAACAGGTTTTATTGGCAGCTAAGGCTTTCAATTGCCTGCCTGGCAGCAGATAAATCACCGGTTGTAATTCCGCAACCCACTGCGTCATTTACATAATTTTGCAATGCGCTCTTATAGGCTTCGCAATTTGCTTTAACCGGGGATGCAACATAAGCATTAAGTGCTTCGGATACCGCCTTCGCCTTATCGGCACATTGCTGTGTATTAATACCTGTTATACCTTTCTTCCCACAGCATACGAACGATGCGATCATCAATACAGCGAATAATTTTTTAAGGAGCACACTTGATTGTTTCATTTTTTTAAATTTTAGAGAATGAATGATTAAATAAGAATTTTTGGTTTACTGATATAGATGGATAAGAAAACAGGAACTAAACTTGTAATAAATTAATAATGCACAAATTGTTTTATATTTCCCGAACTTCTTTTGCCACAACTATATCTTTCACAAAAATGCAGGAACCCTGGATAGTATCTATCCCCGAAAACAGTGAAATGGTTCTATCAATGCAAAATCACCCGAAACTGGTATTTTAAATGATTCTTTGATTTTCTGGTGAGGAATGGCAACCTTTAGGATCGCTAATCGATATACGTTGTTGATTCATGAATAAAATATCACGATATTATTACTGTCTTTTCATTCTATGCAACTGCACCATGCGGGGGGTCACTCAAACACATATTATAGACAGTTTGGAGAATGGATTAAAATATTCTATGAATGACTCTGTTCGTTTTTACTACCTGAATGCATTGGCTCAAACATACTTTGCTTATGATACATCGAAAGCGAAAGAAGTCCTGGCGAAAGGATATACAATATCGAAAAAATTAAATTGGGATAAAGGATTTGCTGAATACTATTATACTAAAGGAGTGCACTACCAGATTACAAACGATTACAATCTTGCCTTCCAAAGTTTTGATAGTTCTATCTTTTATTTCAAAAAGGCTGATAAAATTCTTACAAGTAAAAAAGAGAAGGAAGCAATATTACTGGAGATTGCGACCGTGCTTGGGGAAAAAGCATCTAATTTAATGAAAATAGGAAGAGGTGCAGAATCAATTCCTCTATACCTTAATGCGCTCGAATTATGGAAAGCTTCGGATGAGCCCAGGAAAACAGAAGCCGTTGGGACATATTATGAAAAAATCGCCACCACTTTTTATGATATGAAGCAATACGATAAGGCCCTTGAATATGATAAGCTATCGTTGACGTACCGGACAAAAAGTAGAAGTGAGGATGCAATGGCACTATCGTATGTATATGTATGTGATGATTTCCTTGCGCTGAAACAACTGGACTCCTGTCTGCTTTATCTCAAACTTGCAAAGCCCCTGATCGAACGATTGAATAACCATACTATAAACGTTCAGTATTACAATAAACTCGCTGCTATCAATCTCGAAAAAAAAGAATACCGATTGGCCATTCCTTACTACGAAAAATGTGTTTCAGAGGCAATTAGTACTAATTCAAAATTCCAGGTTCTCGCCAATCAACGCATGATCGCCGTGTGTTATGTAAGATTGGGTGAATATGCAAAAGCACGTAAGTTTTTATTAATTGCGCTTCCTGCTGCTATTGAAGGCAATCATTTTAAATCAAAAATAGAAATCCTCCAGGATCTGGTAACCACCGAAGAGAAAGATAATAAACCGGCTTCAGCCTATAAATATTTAAAAGAGGTGGTAAAGTTGCGCGACAGCCTTAACATGGAAAACACCAAATTATCGATAGCCGAAATCGAAAATAAATACCAAGCTGCTGAGAAATCAAAAACGATTCTTCAGTTAGAAAATGATAAGCAAATACAAAAATTATCAATCCGTCAAAAATCGATTTTTAATTATTTCTTAGTTGCCTTCGCATCCATATTTTTAATAGCTGCCTATTTTGGTTTCCGCACTATACGTCACCGCAACGCACTGTTGAAAAAAGAAGCGGAAATACACCAACAAAAGATCCGTGAACTGGAAAAAGATAAACAATTAGTAGCTGTTGATTCCTTGCTGAAAGGACAGGAAGAAGAAAGAAGCCGGCTCGCAAAAGATTTGCACGATGGGCTGGGCGGTTTATTATCTGGTGTAAAATTTTC
>JBJXDV010000249.1:0-4248 GCA_046153465.1 Chitinophagaceae bacterium | reverse complement strand
TTAACGCATCAATCTTAATATCAGCAAAGGCCTTCTTTACAATAATGGCTTTGGTAGAGAATAAAATCGAGCCGGTAAAGGTGACTATAAACCCGATGGTAAGGTTTCTATTCATGAAGTGAATGGTCAATAGTGAATAGTGAATGAATGGCCAATCGCTTTTTTAATACTTCCTGTTGCGATAAATATCGAGCGTATTTTATTATCAGGATGCGATTCACTTTTCACCTCTGGCTACTCAGTATACACCTTTACACGCTTACATTAAAATCTCTCAGCGCATCGTTTAAACTAGTTTTTAAATCGGTGCTTGGTTTTCGTTGTCCTATTATTAACGCACAACCCACCCCGTATTCCCCGGCAGGGAATTTCTTTGTATAACTTCCGGGAATAACTACACTTCTTGCAGGCACGCGACCTTTTCGTTCAATTGGTTCGCTTCCGCTAACATCAATAATTTTTGTAGACTGAGTAAGTACCACATTTGCTCCCAATACTGCTTCTTTTTCTATAAGTACTCCTTCTACCACGATACATCTTGATCCAATAAAACATCCATCTTCAATAATTACCGGGCTTGCTTGTAACGGTTCCAGCACCCCGCCAATTCCTACGCCGCCGCTAAGATGAACTCCTTTTCCTATTTGCGCACAACTGCCTACGGTGGCCCAGGTATCAACCATGCTCCCCTCATCAACATAGGCACCTATATTTACATAGCTCGGCATTAATACAACATTCTTTGCTATATACGCACCGTATCTTGCTACCGCATGCGGAACAGCACGTACACCCAATTCTTTATAATTTTTTTTCAGCAACATTTTATCATAAAACTCAAAAGGTTCAATGGTCCATGTTTGCATTTGCTGGATTCCAAAATACATTAGAATGGCTTGCTTTACCCATTCATTTACCTCCCAACCGTTTTCGGTTGGTGAAGCCGTTCGCAATCTGCCTTTATCTACTTCTTCAATTACGGCCCTTACGGCTTCTGTGTGAATAGTATCTTTTAATAAATCTCTGTTGTTCCAGGCTTGCAGTATTAACTCTTTCATCTATTGTAATATTTGCGGCGAAGTTAGTAAATGCAACGATGAATTTTATAGTGAAACGAATCAATACTGATATTAACTTGTTTTGGATTTATTGGAGATAATTTAATAATTTTTGAGAAAGACTCTTTTACTCGAGAGAAAGTTTCCCGGGTTTACATGCCGTACTTCTATGCTGCTTTTCATCCATAATCAATAAATTTGTACAATGAATGTTGAACAGGATATTCAGGAATCACTCAGGGTTCTTAAATCAGGCGGCATTATTCTTTATCCAACCGATACCATTTGGGGAATTGGATGTGATGCAACCAACGAAAAGGCCGTTGAAAAAATTTATTCCCTAAAGCAGCGCCCTGAAGAAAAAGCGATGATTGTGTTGTTGGCCGCAGAGCGCGACTTAATTTCCTATGTTTCGGCATTAGATATCGAAGTGTTCAATTATTTAGAAACTATTCAAAAGCCAACAACTATTATTTATCAAGGCGCTATTGGACTAGCCCCTAATATTATTAATAAAGATGGAAGTATTGCTATCCGCATTGTAAAAGAGGAATTTTGTAAACATCTTATTAAACGGCTCGGAAAACCCCTGGTATCTACTTCTGCAAATTTCTCTGGTAAACCCTCGCCAATCGTTTTTAAAGATATAGATCCTCTTTTAAGTAAGCATGTTGATTATTGTGTTAACTACCGTCAAAACGAGGCCACTCAAAGTCAACCCTCTTCCATTGTGAAATGGAATAAGGATAGAACGGTTACTGTTATTCGTCCATAACAAATTTCATAGTTTTGCGCTTCATGCAAAAAATACTGGTAATACAAACTGCTTTTATTGGAGATGTGGTACTGGCCACCGGGTTAGTCGAAAAACTTCATCAATACTATCCATCTGCTCAAATAGATTTCCTGGTCCGTAAAGGGAATGAAGGGCTGTTAACGGATCATCCTTTCTTAAATGAAGTATTGATCTGGATAAAAAATGAAAATAAATGGCGCAACCTTTGGAAACTGTTAAGGAAAATTCGTTCTAAAAATTACGATACCGTTATCAATGTTCAGCGATTTGCTGCTACGGGCATTCTTACGTCCTTTTCTAACGCCAAACTTAAAATAGGATTTGATAAAAACCCATTAAGCCGGTTATTCACAAAAAGCATAAAACATATAATAAGTAATAATAAACAACCAATACACGAAATCGAAAGAAACCATCAATTAATTAAAGATTTTACTGATTCAATTCCGGCAAAGCCTGTATTGTATCCTTCAGAAAAAGATAGGATGTTGGTTCAGTCCTTAAAGCAACAACCATATATTGTAATTGCACCTGCATCGGTTTGGTTCACTAAACAATACCCGGTAGCTAAATGGATTTCATTTATTAACAAAGTGCCATCCCATTTAACAATATACCTGATTGGTGCACCGGGCGATAAAGAATTGTGTAATCAAATTCTTTCAGGTTCTATGCATCCTTTGGTGCATAATTTATGCGGACAATATAATTTTTTGCAATCAGCTTCTTTGCAAAAAGATGCTGTGATGAATTATGTTAACGATTCTGCTCCCATGCATTTTGCTTCTGCCATGAACGCCCCCGTTACCGCTGTGTATTGTTCTACTTTACCTTCATTTGGTTTTGGACCGTTGTCTGAAAAGAGTTTTATCGTTGAAATAAAAGAACCGATTGATTGCCGCCCCTGTGGCTTACATGGGTTAAGCGCCTGCCCGTTAAAACATTTTAATTGTGCCGCTAAAATAGAAGATGAGCAGTTGTTAGAAACATTGAGAACCATCTAACAATTCATTAGTACAATTGGAGTTCTTTTCACCCTCCAAATTTTATATTCTTATTTTTGCCTTAATGGATATCAGTTGCACCGAAAAGGAATTATTTGTTTTTAAAAAGATTGCTCATGCAGCAAAAGCCATGGGACTGCCCTGTTATATAATCGGCGGTTTTGTGCGTGATAAACTTTTGGGAAAGCCCACCAATGATGCCGATATCGTTTGTGTAGGTGATGGAATAGCATTGGCTCATGAAGTATCAAAATTGCTGAAGCCTCCACCAGTCGTTGCTTTTTTTAAGAATTATGGAACAGCACAAATTAAAATGGATAATTGGGAGATTGAGTTTGTAGGGGCCCGAAAAGAGAGTTACCAATATCACTCACGTAACCCGCAGGTTAGGGAGGGAACGTTGGAAGATGATCAGAACCGTCGCGATTTTACCATTAATGCATTAACCATAAGTTTGAATGAAGCCGATTTTGGAAAATTGATCGATCCCTTTAATGGCATCAGCGACCTTGATAAAAAAATTCTTCAAACGCCATTAAATGCCGAACAAACATTTAGTGATGATCCCTTGCGTATGATGAGGGCCATTCGGTTTGCCGCCCAATTACATTTCACTATTGAACCAAAAACACTAAACGCGATTAAGGATAACAGGGAGCGTATTCGAATTATAACACAGGAACGCATTACAGAAGAATTGAATAAAATTTTATTAAGTACAAAACCGTCTATTGGGCTTGATCTTTTATACCAAACCGGTTTGCTGCATATTATTTTTCCGTTACTGGTTGATTTAGCAGGTGCAGAATATAAAGATGGGGTTGGGCACAAAGATAATTTTTATCATACACTTCAGGTTGTTGATAATATTTCTGAAAACACCAATGATTTATGGTTACGGTGGGCCGCTCTGTTGCATGATATTGCAAAACCAGTAACCAAGCGTTTTGAGGAAGGACATGGTTGGACATTTCACGGGCATGAAGCAGTGGGCGGAAGAATGATCGGAAAAATTTTCACCAAACTAAAATTACCTCAAAATGAAAAAATGCGTTTTGTAAGAAAGATGGTAGAGTTGCATTTACGGCCAATTAGTCTTACAAAAGAAAATATTACCGATTCTGCTATTCGCAGGCTTTTATTTGATGCCGGTGATGATATTGAATCGCTGATGATGCTTTGCAATGCAGATATTACTTCAAAAAATAAACAAAAGGTAAAACGTTATTTAGAAAATTTTGAATTGGTACGGAAACGATTAAAAGAAGTTGAAGAAAAAGATAGTATTCGTAATTGGCAGCCTCCAATAACGGGAGAAATGATTATGGAAAAATTCGGATTATCCCCTTGTAAAGCAGTGGGTGATTTAAAAAATGCAATCAGGGAAGCG
>JBJXDV010000248.1:0-5333 GCA_046153465.1 Chitinophagaceae bacterium | reverse complement strand
TGCCCATTTCTTTGGTTTCATTTCCTAAGGGTTTTAACGGATAGGTTCTGTTCATTCCATTATGATGCCAATGTGATAAAATGATACTATTCAGAACCTTATAAGTCTCAAATTTGACAATCAATTCCCAGAAAGGGAAATTGAATCCCATGCCTTAAAACGATTCTTGCTACCAGATATTTAAAATGGGGTCACAATTTTTATTTCGTTCAACGAATTTTACTGTGATAATCTCTATATTATTTGTGTTTATTATTGGCTGATTAATCGATACTTATAACATAAAGCGGCATGATTAATAAATAGAATCGGGATATGCTACCTTATTATTAATGATTGGAGGTGATTATAAAATAAAAAAAGCCCCGCATCCTTGCGAGACTTTTTTTGTGACCCTGTCAGGATTCAAACCTGAAACCTCTTGATCCGTAGTCAAGTGCTCTATTCAATTGAGCTACAGAGCCATCTTAACTTTACACCATTTCGCTTACGCACTTTTGCGCGTTAGCCAAATTAATTAAAGGGGCTGCAAATATAGGCACTGAAATCTAAAACCCGAAATCAAAAATCAGGATCGATTCAATATTGCCAGCGAACGAATGCCTCCATTGCTGCATACTGGGTAAGCCCAAGCTTTCCATACAAATTAGCCGTATTTGAATTTCTTTCTTCTGCGCGTTGCCAAAACTCTCTTGCGTCGCTACCCATAAAGGGTACCATATCTTTTTGTGATTGGTGAATAAAAATTCCAAATCTTTTTTTCATCACTTGTTCAGGACTCATTGGAATGGCCATTTCAATTTCGCTAATATCCCATTCCTGCCATGCACCTTTATACAGCCACATCCAACAATCGTTAACCCAATCCTCTCCAGCAACCTTACATCGCTTCAATGCTTCCAATACAACATTAAAGCAAACGATATGTGTACCATGCGGATCAGCGAAGTCGCCAGCACAATACACCTGGTGAGGTTTTATCTTTCTCAATAAATCTACCGTTATAGTAATATCAGCTTCACTCATTGGATTTTTCTCGATGGTCCCGGTTTCGTAGAACGGTAAATTCTGGTAATGGATCTGATCATCACTTATGCCAACATACCTGCAGGTGGCTTTCGCTTCGCATCTGCGTATCAATCCTTTTACAGCTCTAATTTCCTTGCTATCTACCTGGTTTGTTTTTTTTTGTTTTAGATATTTTCTTGCTTCCTCAAGTACTTCTTTCGATTTTTTATTATCCATCGAAAACATTTCTTCAAAACCTACCGCAAAATCCATAAATCGCGTAACAAATTCGTCCGTTACGGCAATATTTCCGCTTGTTTGATAGGCTACATGTACTTCATGACCCTGATCTTGCAATCGTTGAAAGGTTCCTCCCATCGAAATGATATCGTCGTCGGGATGCGGAGAAAAAATTACACAACGTTTTGGGTAGGGGGTGCTTCTTTCGGGGTGGTTAGGCAAGTTTACTTTTGGCTTTCCTCCAGGCCAACCGGTAATACTATCGCGCATCAAATAGTAAACCTGCAGATTTATTTCATAAGATTCACCTTTCTCTACTAATAAATCACCTAAGCCATTGTCACGGTAATCGTTATTTGATAAGCTCAAAATAGGTTTATTAATCTTTAATGCGGTATGTACAACTGCTTTCCGAATCATGTTTGGTGTCCATTCACATTCTCCCGTTAACCAGGGCGATCTAAACCGTGTTAATTCTGAAGATGCCATTTCATCAACTACAAACAATGTATCGTTGTGCTGCTGTAAAAGTGATGCAGGTATTAATTCCGTAACATGGCCTTCTACGGCTTTCTGTATAACGGGGGCTTTTCCCTGGCCCCAACCCATTAATATTATTCGTTTCGCTTGCATTATACTATGAATGCCCATGGTAATAGCTAAACGTGGCACCTGGGAAATATTAGCGAATTCATAGGAATTTGCAATGCGGGTTGAGTTGTCGAGCGTAACTAACCGAGTCCGTGAATTGATACTGGAACCTGGTTCGTTAAAACCAATATGTCCATTATTGCCAATTCCTAAAATTTGCAGATCAATACCTCCCAATGAAACAATCAATTTTTCGTAATCCTGGCAAAATGGTTTAACATGTTCCTTTCCAATTTCACCATTGGGGATATGCGTATTTTTTAAATCTATATCAATATGATTAAATAATTGAACCTTCATAAAACGATTGTAACTCTGGGTTGCGTCGTTATCAATCGGATAATATTCGTCGAGATTAAAAGTAACCACGTGCTTAAAACTCAATCCTTCTTCTTTATGCATACGTATCAATTCTGCATATATTAGTTTCGGTGAAGATCCGGTAGCAAGCCCAAGAATGCACTTTTCCTTCTTTGCTTGCTTTTCTTTGATAAGTGTTGAAATTTCCCTTGCAATAAATTTTGAACCTTCTTCAACGTTGGGATAAATCTTTACAGGGATACGCTCAAAAGAATCTGTGAGGTCAATGTTAAAGCTTGGTTTTGGCATGCTTGTTTTATTTATAACTTAATCTTAAAACACCAGGCATATTGCCCGGTCGGGGATTGTTTTTTTGTTTTTGGAACCGAAATGAGTAGGTTGTTACCACTAGCCTTCCATTTTAAATTTCCGGTTACGCCGAAGATAGAAATTTTTGCTCCTTTTGCCGGCAAAAAATTTCTAATGGTAACGGTTTCTGGTAATAATTTTTCATTCTCTTCGGCCAAATAAAACGCATAAATGGTTTGATCAGATTTATTCTTTGTAAAAAAAATATTGCCTGATGAATACGGAGCTATAGGTTTTGAATCATAAATGCCATTATTATTTATTTTCATCCAATCTCCAATATCTTTCAATCGTTCGTACGCAACGGGATCAAAATCACCATTTGGCCCGGGGCCGATATTTAATAAAAAATTTCCTCCACGCGATACAATCTTTACCAATAAATGAATTAATTGCCTGGATGTTTTATAGGTATCATTCGGAACATAACTCCAGGAGTTACCCATCGTCATACAAGTTTCCCATGGATAAGGAAGCGGTGATTCCGGAACTTCCTGTTCTGGTGTCGTATAATTTTCAAAAACACCTGAAACTGACCGATCTACTACCAACATGCCTGGGTTATAACTGCGAGCCATAGTGGCAATTTTTTTCATGTCAATATCCTGATCGTCTTTAATTCCCTTCTGCCATTCAACGCTGGTATCTACAGTTGATAAGGGCCGCACCCAACCGCCATCCAGCCAAAGGATATCCATCTTTCCATATTCACTCATTAACTCTTTGATCTGGGTATATGTAAAATCTTTAAATGCATTCCATCGTTCAGGATATTTTTTTGGATCGTAATTTACATTCCTGTCTTTTGGCGGAAAATACGGCCACCAATAATTTTCATTATGCCAATCTGGTTTTGAAAAATAGGCTCCCGTTAAAAAACCTTCATTGCGAAATGCTTTAAAAATTTCTTTGGCAACATTACTTCGGGGGTTACTTGAAAATGGACTCTTGGCACTGGTTATTTTGTAATCTGTTTGTTTGGTATCGAACATACAAAATCCATCATGGTGCTTGGTGGTAAACACCATATATTTCATTCCTGCTTCTTTAGCAGCGGTTGCCCATTTCTCGGGGTTAAACTGGGTAGGATTAAACGTTGTTTGTAAATTTTCATAGGCATTTTTATAGTTGAAATAGTTAGCAGCATAGGGCCCGCGGCGTTGTGTCCACCCTTCATCTTCCGGACAAAGGCTCCAGCTTTCAACAATTCCCCATTGACTATAAGTTCCCCAATGCATAAATAATCCGAATTTCAGATCCTGCCATTGCTCTATTTTTTTTAGAACATCAGGCTCAGGGGGAGCAACATAATTATGATGTTGTGCTTCGGTAAATAAGGAAGATAAAATAAGAGGGAATAGTAATTGCTTTTTCATAATTTTTTTTTACCAGGCAGCGGCTCATTTTTAAACTTTGGTTGCGCCTGCCTGCCGGTAGAGGTCGCAATCTTGTACACCTGAATTGCTATTCTCCAGGTAACTTTTTGAGTTTATCAATGATTAATCAAACAATATTTTTTTTCAGTTTAAACGACGCCAAAAGTACTTGAACTGTATTAAAAAAATGCATGCAACCGTTTGACTGATTATTTTAATACAGGCAATACCAAATTGCTATTATTATAGATTCGTATTATTGCTTTTTGATAATCTTTTTCAGCAGCTTCTGCAATCCGCATAAATTTTTGAGGATTACGGTCTACTAAAGGGAACCAACTACTTTGTACCTGCACCATTATCCTGTGTCCTTTTTTAAAAGTATGTGCAGCCTCATTTAAAGCAAAAGATACCTTTTCAACTTTATTTGGTATAAATGCTTCTGGTAGTTCATAACTATTTCTGAATTTACCACGAAACACTTCAGCTCTTACCAATCGCTGAAAGCCTGCCATCTGAAGATTCTTAGGATTGGTTGCCGGGTTTTTTTCTGTATCCGGTAATACATCAATCAACTTTACGATAAAATCAGCATCACTTCCTGAAATAGATACAAATAAATTTGCAATAATTTTTCCCGTAATGGTGAAATCTTCTATTAATGTATCTGTTTCAAAAACCAATACATCCGGCCTTTGTGCAGCGAAGCGTTGATCTTCGGCCATATATTCATTGTTTCTTCTTCCCGAAATTATACTGGTATAGGGAACGGGTTTTGCCGGATCACTTATATATTCACTGTAGGTTTTTGTATTTCCCGGCTGCAGCATTAATTTTCCTTCCTGCTGAAAATAAAAAGGAGTGGCAACACTATTTTCGGGTGGCCATACACGATATTTTTTCCATTCATTTGTACCGGTTTCAAACACAGTGGCCTCTGCCAGATTAAAATCACCTTTGCCTTTTAGATAATAATTAAAAAACCTCGTTTCAATTTCTTTTTGATAATACTCGTTTACGTTAATGCCAAAATCATAGCTCGCATAGTTGTTCCAACTGGAGGAGGACCAACCGCCGTGTGTCCATGGACCCATTACTAACTGGTTTTTATTGTTCGGCGTTTTTTCGATGGTTTGATAAGTTTGTAATGCACCAAACAAATCTTCTGCATCAAACCATCCGCCCACTACCAATACGGCAGGCTGTATATTATTCAAATGAGTGCGTATGTTTCTTGATTTCCAAAAATCATTGTAACGGTCGTTCTGTAAAATTTCGCTAAATACTTTTCCTTTGTTATTAAAGAATTTGGATCCATTAGAATTTTTTAAAGGCCCCATTTTGAGAAAGAAGGAATAGGCATCGTTTGTTCGGCTCTTGAAAACAGGA
>JBJXDV010000247.1:0-2791 GCA_046153465.1 Chitinophagaceae bacterium | reverse complement strand
AAAATTGTTTTTACACTTCGCTGGTAGTATTCGCGGCCAACTGAATCTGTTTCGTGGTGAGCTAAGCGGTAGTCTATTGTATTTTGTAATCCATCTTCATTAAGATACTCGTTAAATTTTTTGGGATCAAGTTCAATGAATTTATTGGTAGAATGATAACTGAGCAGGTAGGTTCCTTCGTCGTGTATAGAAAATTGCAGAGAATCTCCCGGGGTTTCTCCAATCTTTTCAGAGAGTTCATCAGTAGTTCCCGGAAAATGCAGTTGCAGATTTTCAATGCTTTTGTTAGTGCCGCTCCAATTTTCGCCTTCATAGTTTTCGCCTTCATAGTTTTCGCCCACTAATAATTTTATGGTAATCAATTCACCGGGTTCGTAAATAAATTTTGTTGGGTGTAGCCAGAATTCATGAGAGAAAAGGAGTATCGAAGAAGAAAAAAAGAATAACAGCGTTAAGAAAAACTGCTTCATCATTGTTAAATTGGAAATTGATAAATGCGTGTAACGATCGTTTATTTTAAAAGCTCATCCATATTCCTGTCATCCGAAATTTTACCGGCCTGTTCCAGCATCCGCATATCTTTTGCATCTTTTAAGAATTCAGAGGCGAATATAAATTCGTTGAGACGTTCATTTTTG
Source organism: Chitinophagaceae bacterium (assembly GCA_046153465.1). GTDB lineage: Bacteria > Bacteroidota > Bacteroidia > Chitinophagales > Chitinophagaceae > Endoryza. Next base: position 2,153 of record JBJXDV010000247.1, on the reverse strand, counting down.
CTGAATATGATTTCTTTATTACTGCCTTCCCATTCTTTCAACCCCTGGTACATATAAACGATGCGGTCTCCAATTTCCATTACGCTGTTCATATCGTGCGTATTTACAATAGTAGTGATATTGTATTCGAGTGTAATTTCTTTAATCAATTTATCGATGACTAGCGAAGTTTGAGGATCAAGTCCCGAATTGGGTTCATCACAAAAAAGATATTTTGGATTCAATACAATAGCGCGGGCAATACCTACTCTTTTTTTCATACCCCCACTTAATTCAGCCGGAAATTTTTTATTGGAATCTTTCAGGTTTACCCGGTCAAGTACCTCATTCATGCGTTGCATTTTTTGACGGTTGGTATCTTTGGTAAACATGTTTAGGGGAAACATAATATTCTGTTCTACGGTTAAGCTGTCGAACAGCGCTGAGCCCTGGAAAAGCATCCCTATTTCTTTACGAATATCTTTTTTTGCTTCATCGTTAATATGATTAAAGTCGTTACCCTGGTAAAGTACCTGTCCGCTATCAGGGATAAATAATCCCACCATACATTTCATCAGTACAGTTTTTCCACTACCACTGGCTCCAATGATGAGATTGCACTTACCTGCTTCCATAACTGCACTAACATCATCGATGACAATCTTCTCGCCAAATTTTTTTTGTATATTTTTTACTTCAATCATTCAATGGCAATTAAAAATATTATTTATCCAGTAATAAAGCCGCAAGTATATAGTCGGCAAATAAAATGGCAATACAACTTACTACCACCGCCTTTGTGCTCGACCTGCCAATTTCGAGGGAACCACCTTGTACATAATATCCATAATAAGCCGGAATACTGGAAATAATAAAGGCAAATGTGTACCCTTTTATTAAGGCAAAAAATACATTATAAGGAATAAAACTTTCCAGTAATCCTTTATCAAATTCAGTATTCGACATTACATGCGATGCAACAACAGCAAGCCTTCCACCCCAGATTCCCAATGCCATTGATATCACCACCAGCAAGGGAATCATGATCATGGCCGCAATAATTTTTGGAAAGATGAGGTAGGCTTTTGTATTAATACCCATTATTTCTAAGGCATCTATTTGTTCGCTCGATCGCATATTACCCAATTCGCTTGCAATTTTACTACCTACCACGCCAGCAAGCACGATACAAATAAGGGTAGGTGCAAATTCGAGGATTACGGTATCGCGTACAATTTGAGCAATGGCAGAAAGAGGAATGATGGGGCTTACTAATTGATAGGCTGTTTGTAATGCAGATACTGCTCCCATAAAAACAGAAATAATAACAACAATGCCTAAGGAACCCAAGCCAATTTCAGAACATTGGTGCATAAGTTCCTTCCAATACATTTTTCCGTTTTCGGGTTTCGAAAACATTCCTTTAATCATCAACAAGTAACGGCCAAATTCGGTAAATAAAGTCACGCAGCATTATTTGTGTGAAGATAACATCATTCCATAATAATTGTGCAATCCCGGTCGATATTGGTTTTTGCATCAAAAATAAAATCGATATAAATGGCCTGGTCTTTTTTCCCGGTGAGTAATACTTTGGATCGACCCAGTTCCAACCCTTATTTATCAAATACTTTTAACTAAACGTTCCGGTTAAAATCTTTACTAAAAATTATATAAACACTTAAACGGTTATCGTTCGCGTTAGAATCCGACGACAAAATCACCTTACCAAAGCTCAATGCATTTAATGAGATAGTATCTTTTTTTACAATGTTAATTTCAAAGGCGTTTTCCATTCCCCGTGATACGCCTTTGGCAGCTTCTCGAATGACTTCTCCGGCAGTTTCACTCATCTTATTTACTTTTTCTCTGATCTTTTTTCCGGAGCAGGCGAAAAAATAAATGAAGACAAAAGCATCACAAAACGGAATCCTTTTATATTAATAGTTTTCTTTACTTTCTTTCTTAAAACGTTTCCACCAGGGCGATTTGCTTACGATGTCCTCGGTAGGTATTTTAGATTTAAGTTGTGCATCTACTACTGCTACCAATGCCATATTAATAATACTTCTAACCGAGCTACCCAATTGCAACACGTGTACTGGTTTTTTCAGCCCTAGCAGAATGGGGCCAATGGCATCTGCGTCTCCAACTTCTTTCAATAAATTATAAGC
>JBJXDV010000246.1:0-4722 GCA_046153465.1 Chitinophagaceae bacterium | reverse complement strand
ATGGCAATGATATTTACTATATTATTAAAACCATTAAACAAAAGCATATTGAAAATGACGATAAAGAAAAAGCTGAACTTGTTTTTTCTACAGTGCACCGCTGCAAGGGAATGGAATATGATTCCGTGCATTTGGTAAAAGATTTTATTACCGAAGATAAAGTACAGCGACAGGCAAACGAATTGGACAATGATGAAAAGAAGATCAACAAGCTAAACGAAGAAATAAATTTATTGTATGTAGCCATTACCCGTACCAAAAATACGCTGCACATTCCTGAAGAATTGTTGCCCACTGATTTTCCTAAACTGGCTCAAATAAATATTATTAAAAAGGAAGAGCCTAAAGATATTAAACCTGTTGCAATTGAAACGACCAAATCAAAATATGGATATTTAAAATACACGGGAACTTCTGGTAAAACTTTTTCGGTAGAATTGGTACGCATCAAACACGGCGAAGCTTACAAACCCTGGACGCCGGAGCAGGATGAGAAATTAACAGAGATGTTCAATAATAATACTTCCGATTCGGAGATTATAAAACATTTTGGCAGAAACGCAGGTGCTATCAGAGCAAGATTGAGAAAGGTGGGATTGAAATGAGTCTGCTACGGATTGATTTATAGTATAAGCTTTAGTGATGATAGCTAAAAATGCGCTTGACCATTTTTACAGGTTTGCCATTATCATTGAAAATTGTTTGCTGTATCCAGTTACCTGCCTTATCCCAAATTTCATATTTATACGATAAATACTTTTTAATTGTTGAATCTTTATAGTAGCTGATTTCAAGCATATTTTCGGGATAGTTATTTTCTGTCAAATTTATTTTGAACTCCGATACAAGAACTCCTGAGCTATCTTTTGAAGCTGCACTAATTTGATAAATACTATCATAACCATTTTTATGCGACATTGTTAATTTGCCTTTTTTGTCATAGCTATTCATACTTAACAAAAGTCCAAATTCAGTCTGTTGTATATTATTGTGATAGCTTTCAAGTTTATCTTTTGAATCATAAATTTCTATAGCTATACACTTACTACTTTCATATTTTAGTAACATTTTTGACTGCTTCTTTCCATTTTCATAGGTTGACGAGGAAGATAAAGAACCGTTTTTATTGAATATTAAAAATTCAACAACCTCACTCTTTTCTATAAAATTTTTTGTTGTGTCAATAATGGTGTATCCAAGTTCATCAAAAATTTCAATTGTTACTGACTCCAATTTTCCAAGTTCACCAAGGCTGTCAACATTATATGTTTCTGTTACCAATTTTGTAACGTTGCCTTTAATATTTACCTGTTCCAAATCGGTAATGTATTTTATTGGTTGCTTTTTTGTACAGGAAACCAACAGACAAATTCCGCAAACAAATTTTAATAACTGGTTCATAAATTAAAGTTCAGGCAGATTTGATTAACAACCAAAAGGCAGCCAATACTATTAGCTGCCTCTATTAAATTATTTGTATTAATCCGTGGTCAACCCCTATCTTCCAAAATCATCCTGTACTCTCACAATATCGTCTTCGTCACTTGGGTTTGATGCATCTGTGTGTCGCCAAATTTCAGCTATAATTCCCCATCCTTTTGTACCTAACAAGCGGTGACGTTCGCCTTGTTTTAGTTGTATGATATCGCCGATACTTAATTCTTTGGTTTCTTTTTCTTCATTGGTATCGCTGGTTACTACACCGGCCACGCCACCAATCAGTTTCCAAATTTCGGCTCTGCGGTGGTGATATTGCCAGCTTAATCTTTTATCGGGTGCTACCACTAAAATTTTAGGACTAAGCTTTCCGCTAATGTTTAATTCTTCTTTTGTAAGATGTGGAAAATATAATGCTATAAATTTTTCAGCTTCATTTTCTTCAATCACAAAAAATCCACCCCACGGCCTGGTGCTATCCTGTTTATTAATTTTTAAATGTTGGTGGTGCAGGTATTCTGCTACAGTTTCAAAAACCAATTCTTTTGGAGTGTTGTTCTGGAAGTTTAAATGCATTGTAAATTTTTTTGTAATAAACGTATAATTCTAGAATATATTGAATTTATAAATGGCGAATATCGAATATTTTTTAACCACAAAAATATTCGGCATTCGCAAATTCAACATTTCCTCTATCTGCCCATAAATACCATCAATATTTGAACATCACTTGGGTTTACGCCTGATATACGTGAGGCCTGCCCTAAAGTACGGGGCTTAATTTTTTTAAATTTTTGCTTTGCCTCTGTACCCAATGAAACCAATTTTTCATAATCAAAATTATCCGGAATAATTAAATCTTCCAACTGGCTCATTTTTGCTACCAGTTCTTTTTCCTTTTCAATGTAAGTTTCATATTTCAATTGTATCTCTGCCTGCTCCAATGTTGACGGTGTAAAATCTTTCAATGCTTTTTCTAAAGAAGGAATTTGCTGCATCATGCTATGTAAACCAATATTTGGTCTTAATAAAATTTGCGCCGCTTTTTGTTTACTAACTAACATTGATGATTGTACGCTTTCTAAAAACGGATTTACTTCTTCCGGATCCAGGCTTATTGCTGATAGTATTTCTTTTATCTGCTCCACCCCTTCTTTTTTGTTTTTTGCCAATTCCATTCTTTGCTGACTTGCTAAACCAAGGCGGTAACTTTTTTCTGTCAGCCTTAAATCTGCATTATCCTGCCGCAATAAAGTTCTAAACTCAGCCCGGCTTGTAAACATGCGGTAAGGTTCGTCTGTTCCTTTATTTATCAAATCATCAATCAACACACCAATATAGGCTTCGCTTCTTTTTAATACCAAAGCATCCTGTTCGGTTGCTTTTTGGTGAGCATTTATCCCTGCCATTAATCCCTGGCAGGCAGCTTCTTCATAACCGGTTGTTCCATTAATCTGTCCAGCAAAAAACAGGTTTTCAATCAGCTTGGTTTCTAAGCTAAATTTTAATTGAGTAGGAGGGAAAAAATCATATTCAATGGCGTAACCCGGCCTGAACATTTTACATTTTTCGAAGCCCGGAACTAACTTAAGTGCCTGATGCTGAACATCTTCTGGTAAAGAGGAGGAAAAGCCATTTACATATATCTCAATGGTATTAAAACCTTCCGGTTCCACAAATAACTGGTGCCTGTCACGTTCAGCAAACCGGTTTATTTTATCTTCAATACTTGGGCAATAGCGTGGCCCCGTTCCCTGTATTCTTCCCTGGAACATTGGACTTTTTTCAAACCCGGTTTTTAAAATATCGTGTACTTCGGGGCTGGTGTGAGTTATCCAGCAGCTTTTTTGTTGTGCTGCCGTTATTTTTTTTGTAGGCAGATAGCTGAATCCTACAATTTCCTCATCTCCTTTCTGCTCTTCCATCTTGCTGTAATCCAAACTCCGGCCATCCAGTCTTGGTGGCGTTCCGGTTTTAAGCCGGTCGCTTTCAAAACCCAGCGATACCAATTGTTCTGTTATTCCAGTAGCAGCCTTTTCTGCCATTCTTCCGCCGCCCAGTTGTTTCTCTCCTATATGTATAACACCATTTAAAAAAGTGCCGTTAGTTAAAACCACTGATTTCGCCTTTATCTCGTGTCCTAAACCCGTTACAACACCGTAAACACGGCCATTTTTTATTAAAAGGCTGTTCACCACATCCTGGTAAAAGTCCACATTGGGAGTATTCTCCAGCATTTCTCTCCACTTTGCTGCAAACAACATTCTGTCACTTTGAGCTCTTGGACTCCACATTGCCGGGCCTTTACTGCGATTAAGCATTCTAAACTGTATCATGCTTTCATCAGTAACTATACCGCTAGATCCACCCAGAGCATCACTGTCTCGTACAATTTGTCCTTTTGCAATGCCACCCATTGCAGGGTTACAGCTCATTTGGGCAATAGTTTGCATGTTCATGGTAACCAAAAGCACTTTACTGCCCAAATTTGCAGCCGCAGCTGCGGCTTCGCAACCAGCATGACCTGCACCAACCACTATAATATCGTATTCTGCAAACATTTGGCAAAGGTAGCTTAGAAATTATTTATGGTAGTGAAGAAGTTTAGCCACCAAATTTTCTTAGTATCTCTCTTTCTAAGAGGATATCTTTTAGTGAAATGCCCAGATTGAATTTTTCAAATTCTTCCTTGCTTAAAGTAGCAATATTTTCGAGGTGTTCTTTATTATTAATGATAAAATTTTCAATAGCAGGGTGACTTTCAATATTGGAAACTTCAATTATTGCCAGTTTCTCTATCATTTTTAAGCAAAAGCCATAACCTGTTTTATTATACAGGTCTTGAAAGTAAGGTTTTACGGCCAACACATCAATGCGATTACCCCTGTTTTTGTTCAACTCAAGCTTCTCTACCCTAACATTTATAAAATTCCAGCAGAGTCTTAAGTCTTCCTCTTTGTCAAAGTCAAAGTAAGTAACAGGCACAATATGATCAAACTGCCAGGCTGTTGCAAAGTTATCCCAGTTCAAATCTGCGGTAAACTGCAGTTCAATCCATTCCCTAAAGCCATTTACGTCCATTCCAAAGTATGGGGCATATGTGGCAGCGGCCTTTTTTTCCAGTATATATCTTCTTAAAGCCAATTGCCACTTACGCTTTTCTCTAAATTTCAGTAAGGCATCCGTAATTTCTTCTTTTGGAGTCCATTTCTTTCGTAACATCCTCAAATATATTATGTTTCAGGTAGAAACAGGGATTCGTGGAACCTTGGAAACTAATGGCAC
>JBJXDV010000245.1:0-2730 GCA_046153465.1 Chitinophagaceae bacterium | reverse complement strand
ATGATTCGAAGAATACGAGATGAAGTACATCGGTTCGGTATCAGTTTTCATCGGCTTAAGAGAAGCAAGGGTACCTTCAAAAATGAACTGGAAGATATTAAAGGCATAGGAAAAAATACGGCTGATACGTTGTTAAAACAGTTTAAATCAGTAAAACAAATAAAACAATTGAGCAAAGAGGAATTAGCGAAGGAAACAGGAGAAGCAAAGGCATTATTGATTTGGAATTACGTTCATTCCAAATAGTTGAATGTATAAACAAAAAAAGGGGCCCGGATAGAAATCCAGCCCCGTTTTTAAAATCCAATATCCTATGAAAAACCGTTGTAAAAATAGTAAATGCACTTCACAAAACAATACCCGTTAATGGGTATTTTAAAAATAGTTTATTGCATAGCTTGTTCTAAATAATTGCATCCCTGTGCATTGTGAAAAAATCATCCATAAATAAAATAAAAAAAAGGCATCGTAGTTATACGATGCCTTTACAATAAGATTTGTCTGATTAATACGACCAAAGATCCTGCTCGTAGTTAAAGATTTTTTCCTTTACATTTTCACCTTCTAATAAGGCAAGAATAGGATCTTTAACATATGCATTAATAAACTGATCGTTCGGGTTATTAACAGTAGACTTTATTATTCTGCTGGCAAACATTCTGCTTTCAAAAAGTTCTTCCCAACTCATACGTGCACCATAATTTTTACCATTGTACACTTCATTTTTCGCAAGCATTGGTCTAAGATCTGGATAATACACCCAGAAAATTGGAGTTACTGCGCGGAAAGATCCATCATTATTCAAAACTGATTTTAATGGGGCAATACCAAGAATTCTTACGGTCATCCTGGAAGATTCTTTGTCAAAAATCCAATCTTCCTTTATCCAATATCTTTCAACAGCATCCGGATTAAATTCATTGATGATCATAGTATCGCGCATGATTCCTTTCGAACCATCTGGGTCTTGAGCCAGATCAGGCACCTGAAGACTTATTGGGTCTCCTACCAATCCTTTAGCAATTTGTTTAAAACTCAAAGGGGTTGTGAACCGATCATCCAGTGTTGCATCAAATGCGGTTACTTCTTCTTTTTTTATAGCATTCAGCAAAATCATAATGAATCGCTGATTGCCCTGATCTCCCTCTGCTTTGTAGGTAAAAGGCAGGTTCATTTTCTCGTGCACATCAACCTCTCTCCATACTCTTTGAACATAGGTTGCGTCATCTTCACGAATATGTTCATACGAAAGAGGCGTTCTTTCTTTCACCAGATTGCGTTCAAATGCATAATCGTTACGCAAAGAAGGACGGGGAGCTGCTATTTTTAAGTCGGGCTCTAGCATTGGTTTTTTAGTAGTATCTGCAGGAGGAGCAATAGCAGCAGTATTACTGTTGTTATTACGATTCGTATTTGCCTTTGCCTTAGTGGTTGATCGCTTAGATTTTGTCCTCGAAGGCTTTTTCGTTTGAGCATCTACGCTTGTTGAGCAAACAACAGTTACTATTGTCAGCAACAAACTCCATTTAATGATTCGATTCTTCATTGTTCCCTATTTAAGTATTATTTCAGGTTAAATACCATTTGTTGAATTTCGCGGGTCCTTCCATCAGGGCCAACTACGCGAATATTATCAAAGAAAATGTTTGTACCAGGGGTTGCACGTTGCACAATTGATGCGGCACTTCCGTTCAAACGGTTACCTTCATTTGTAGCTTCAACATAAGTTTGAATACCACCTCCAATGGCAGCCAATTTGTAGCTTATAACTTTGAAAGGCGCTTCAAAATCTGAATCTTCCAGGCGTGTAATAAGTGCTCCGATCGCTTTAAATTCGGCAGAAGATATAGCTCCTCCTTTTTTGGAACCTATAAATCCGGCAGGATTTGGAAGACTTTTTATCCGCATGGGGAATTCATAATTCTTACCATCAGCGTTTACTACAATTTTTGATAGAGTAGGGCTCCCTGTTGGTTTAGCGATATAACGATCACCACTTACTTTATTCAATGACCCATTGGCAAAACTTACTTTAACCCTTTCACTACCTACACTACCACCAGATATTGTAAGCGGATTATCAACACCAATATACAGTACGTTCATTTTCTCAAGGAAAACAGAAGCTCCTGAGGGAACACCTACTGTATACTTAATACTTTTATTAACCGTGGCTATACTACCGTCAGGTTTAGCATATTCAATTTTTACAGCCACGCTTTTTTCACCTGCTCCACCTGCTGTAGTTTTATATATGGCTGTTCCTTCAGCACCCAGAGGCATCAACTGACCATTTATATAAATCTTTGGTTTTGCAGCAGCACTAAAAGCACCAACACCGGCTGTAATTTCAACATCATCACCAGGCATTGCGTACGTAGTATTGCTGGTAGCGATAGCCTGGAATTCGTCGTAAATAACTTTTACCTGGCCAATCTGCTGGTGACAATAATCAACTAACTGCGCTTCAGAATTCTGTACATCATTCTGAAATTTGCTAAGAATAGTTAATGCCGCAATGGTTGGAGTCATATGGAAATAGTTGGTTGTCCAACCAGAAGCATCATTTGCATATTCTTTACCATCCTGTCCTTTTGGAACATTCAGATCAATCGGAATTGACTTATTAAATGCTTCAACGGCTGCTTTAATTTGAGTTTGCAATCCAGGATTGTCAGCAAAATCTTCTGGCTTTAGCACCGAAAGCACTTCTTTTCTATACTTAGATAA
>JBJXDV010000244.1:0-4184 GCA_046153465.1 Chitinophagaceae bacterium | reverse complement strand
GGTAAAGCGCTACTTCTTTTTTGGATAAAGAAATTGCTGAACCCGGTTACGGCAATTTCAATAGCATAACCTCCGTCAACAGCTTGCCAGGAGGTGAGCGGCAATTCGATTTCGCCAATTACAGGTGTGTATAACAGTGGTACAGTAGTGGTTGCGTTCGGTTGTTTTATTACCGATAGTAGCCCGGGATTAATAATAGTTGGGTCCGCCGTTTTTAACGCATCAAACTCGGTGGTGGTAAAAAATAGACGAAGGTTAATAGTAGCTGCGCCCGTTGGATTGTTTTCGGGTTTGATGTTATAATTTCGATTAAGATAGGGCTTGCCGTTATAGGTACGGATAGCGGCAGTATGCTGATAAACATTTACGGTTATCGCACCTAAATTATAATCATCTAATAGTTCGATAATTGGCGATGTGCTGCCGTTGATATTGTTATAGGCTTCAATAATACTATATTTTTTACTGCTTCCTGTTAGCACTGCCGGATTTGAAAAGGTGCTGCCTCCGGCAAGTAATTGTACAGGTTTATTGGGTGGCGAATAAGCAATCACATTTATATTATCAAGCCGGCGCATAAAAATATTGCTGCCAGTATTGACAGGTACTGTGCGGCTGTCATGCCAGGTTATTACACCTGTTCCATTTAAAGGGTCAAGTGCCACAAATGGGCGTTCAGGGTAGTAAAAACTATTATTAACAGAACCACTGCCAATTGGTTTACCCATAGCACCCCAGGCAAGTTCGGCTCCGTTTATTATGGGACTAATCCGTGCAGAACGAGCATATTCATTTATATAAAATAATGCGTTGCCTGTGTTGTTAACAGTAATCAGCGGAAAGTCGTAGGTTATAGAGGTCGCACCATTTCCGGTGTTTGCCTCTCTTCCAATAATCACCCCCTTTTTGTTGTTTGTTTTATAATGAAAAGAAAAAATATTGCCGCCATCATCCTCTGCACTAAGGTGCTGCAGGTGTACATTTCTTTCATTAGCGCCAATGCCCGGCACCTGCACCAATGCAGCGGCGAAAGCCTGGTTACCACCACCTGCAAGTGAAAAATTATAACCATAAGCACTTGGGCCAATGATGGTATCGTAAGAGTTTAAAATGGCCAACCCCGGTGGCGGCAAATAATTGTAAGATGTATTGGGACCGTACCCCGAGGCTCGTTGATAAGGAATACTATCATATTTTTCATCACCCTTGCCAATTGCTTCAACAAAATAGTCAGATGGGATGCTACCAGAAATAGTTCTTTTGGAGCTGGCAATTAATTCTGCATTAATATTACCTGTTGTAGATACAGTGATGCCTTTAAGGTAGTTATAAGAATAGCCATTATCACCCAGCAACAAAAAACCGTTTGACCCTAAAACGTAATCAGTCCAAACGCTTACTCCGCATTTCCCAATATTTGCAACACCGGTACCTGACACTTCATACAAAATAGCTATTTCACCAATTGTGTAATCGTTGCCCCTAACAGTATCTATCCTATAATTATCTCCAAAACGGTAGTAGAATATTTGTGAGTTTTTTTTAACCTTCCATACTTTGTTATAGCCCAGCATGTTTCCCTGTGTACCATTACCCGTAATGCTCATTACAATACTGCAGTTTCCTTGCAGGTCGGGCCAAATGTTGTAATCTATAACTGTTGGTCCGGGATATACAATGCTTAGTATTTCATAATTGCATAACGGATGCGGCTGTCTAACCTGCAATGCGTTTCGATTTACAAGGCCACCGCCAATAATACGCTCCATAACACCTCCATTGTCTTTGTAGCAAAAAATATAAATAAATTGTGGCCCATCATCTTTGATATAAGCAACATAAAAACCATGGTTATCATCTGCGATAAGCTGTGGTTGGTAAAATTTATAACTCTGGCCGGCTGGTGTTTGGGCCACAATATATCCTGCACCGGAAAAAACAGGGCTACCATTATTTGTTACATGTTGTACACATATCCGGTTCCAAAAACTTGCGGCGGTACTGTCATCAATATAAGTAATATAAAACCCGTTGGCACTATCGGTGGCTGCCACTGGCCGGCCACGATAATCCAGATTGCCAGGGCTTAGGATAGAATAATGCTGTTCGTTAGGCCCGGTTACTACAGGCATACCATTTGTTGCCCAAAGCTGTACGCCATTTTTATCATACTTCTGTGCATAAATATCTTTTTTGGAGGTAGCCATATTCCGGTCATCTTCCCAAATAACGAAGTAGCCACCATCGGGGTAACTGTTTATTACGATTGCATTTTGTTGGGCACTTACATTAGTGCATACCGGCATGTGCAGGCTGTCGTAAAATTGATTATTGGTATTGCTCCATTGTGCAGAGGAATTCAGCACAAAAAATAAAATGATAATAGTGTATAATGGTTTCATTTGATGGTATTATTTTTTAATAATAAATTTTTTAAGTTGTTCTATTTTTTTTTTTGTTTCCAGGGTAGCCAATCTTTTTTCCTGGAGTTCTAATTTATTTTTTAATGTTTCAATCATTACCTGTTGCTCTTGCATTGCTTTCACGATCGGCATAACGAATTGGCTGTAGGCGAGGCTATAATGATCTTTATCATTTACAGGTATATGAATTCCGTCAAATTCATACCCTAATTCACTGGCTACTTTTTCTACATCCTGAGCAAGAAAACCTGTGCGCAAGGATATTTCGCTATTACCAGGTTCATAAACTGATATACTATTATCTAGAATACCAGTTTTTGTATATGAATCTAATTTTTGATTATCGAAATAATAAGTAACCGGTGTAAGCCTTATAATAAAATCTAGCCCAGGCACATTTTCTTTTATATTGTATTTAAATCTCGCATCCGATGGAAAACTATAGGCGACTTGCCCCTCAATAACAGTAACTGAGCTATTGCCAATACGAACTTTATTGCTGGTATTTATGATTGCACCATTACCAATAGCTGTAGAATTAAATACCAGTGTGTTAACATCGGCGGCATATCCTAAAGCCGTGTTATTGCTTCCGTTAGTATTGGAAGAAAGTGCAAAGGAACCGATAGCAGTATTATTAGACCCATTTTGATTATTCATAAGAGCAGAGCTTCCAATAGAAGCATTAAAATTTCCTGCAAAGTTGTTAGCGAGGGCATTATTACCTATCCCTGTGTTATCGCGACCAGTATTATTATTGTAGAGTGCATTGTTTCCATTTGCCGTATTAAAATTACCGGTGCTATTATTGTGAAGAGCATCACTGCCCATCGCAGTATTGTTACTTCCTTCATTGTTATAAAAAAGCGCCTCTTTTCCACTTGCTGTATTTGAAAGGCCATTGAGATTATGATTTAAAGCCAGATATCCGTTCGCAGTATTAAATAATCCTCCTATGTTAGAATATAAGGCCCAGCTTCCGGTTGCTGTATTAAAAGACCCAGTAGCATTAAAATATGCTGCCTTGTATCCATTTGCGGTATTATAACTTCCGGTATTTGTTAAAAGGGCATCGGTGCCAACAGCAGTATTAAATGCACCGTTTATATTTCCAAAAAGTGCATTTCTTCCTATCGCGGTATTTGAAAACCCTAAAGTATTATTATAAAGGGCATAAGCACCATGTGCCGTATTGTTGTAGCCGTTAGTGTTTGCAGTAAGTGCATAATAACCGCTTGCAACATTAAAGTTTCCATCGGTGTTCCTAAACAATGCATATTCACCAATGGCGGTATTGGCTTGCCCTGCCGTGTTAGTCTGCCCTGCGCCTACTCCTAAAAAAATATTTCCACTGGTGGGATGTAATGCACCTGCCCATAAATTATTTACCCTAAATCGTAAAGGCTGCTCATCGGTAGTACCAATAAAATGAGTGGCCGGATTGGTGCCGGTATTACCGGTAAGATTCCATCCAAGATTTCCTGCTGCAATCGGCAGCCATGCTGTACCGTTATAAAACCAAAAAATATTAGTATCTGTATCGTACACTTTTAAACCAGCCGCCGGAGACGCAATTGCATTTCGTTGGAGCGTTGTCATTCGGGGCATTAAAAAGCCTTTGGTACTGCTTTGAACATCAAGGATAGCACTTGCATGTGGTGCATTATTGTTGATACCTACAGATTGGGCAAGTAATATTGTTGATAAAAACTGGAAGGTAATTATACAAGGCAATATTTTTTTCATATTCATTTAGTATTG
>JBJXDV010000243.1:0-3783 GCA_046153465.1 Chitinophagaceae bacterium | reverse complement strand
ATGAGAAACTCGCCAATGAATGCATTCGTCAGTGGCAATGCAATATTTGCAAGTGCAATCACCACAAATAAAATTGTCAATACCGGTGCTTTTTGAGCCAGCCCTCCCAATTCCGAAATTTTTCTTGTATTAAAGCGCCTTTCAATAATTTCTACCACTATCCATAAACCGATAATATTAATTCCATGACTGAACATTTGAATCATCACTCCCTGCAAACCAGCATCAGTAGCCGAAAAAATACTCAGGCACATTAAACCAATATGGGCAATCGAAGAATAGGCAATTAAACGCTTTAGATCGTCTTGCTGAATAGCCAGTATGGACGCATAGATCATTCCAAACATGCAAAGAAAAGCGGCGGCATCGCCCCAACTCCAGAAGCCGATTGGCAATACTGGCGCAAGCCACCGAAGCACTCCAAACACACCCATTTTTACCATCACTCCACTTAATACCATTGTTGTAGCAGTTGGCGATTGTTCATAGGTATCTGGCTGCCAGGTATGAAATGGAAACAACGGCATTTTGATGGCGAATGCTATAAAGAATGCCCAGAACAACCAACTTTGTTCACTACCCGAAAGCTGAAGGTTATAAAACGAATTTAAAGAGAACGACTGATCTGGCGTACGATAATAAATATAAATGAGGCCTACCAACATTAACAGAGATCCAATAAAAGTATAAATGAAAAATTTAAACGTGACGGCTATGCGACGTTCGCCACCCCAGGTGGAACACAGAAAATAAGCAGGTATAAGCGCCAGTTCCCAGAAAAAATAAAATAATAAACCATCCATCGCCAGGAAAACACCCATTAACCCAGCTTGTGCCAATAGCATGAGAGCATAAAAACTTCCTCCTCCTTTGTAAGATGCACGATAAGTAGCTCCGAATATTAAAGGAAAAACAAGCGCGGTGAGTAAACAGAGCAATTGACCCATTCCATCTAATGACACATGAAATCGACTTCCCAACTCGGGCAGCCATTCAACATCCGTTTGAAGATTGACCGCATCTTTAAATAAAGTTAATCCCAATAAGGAAATAACCAAGACAGCGAGTGTAACAACTAATGACCAGCGTTTCGCCATACTGTTACTTTTAATAAAAAAAATTAACAGACCGCTAAACAATGGAACCATTATTAATAATACAGGTATCATAATAAATTAACTAGGGCCAAAGGTTTTTAAATTATATAGAATCGACTGATATATCTACTTTCAACTATATGAGTACAACAACTCCTCACACTCAACACTTATCCATTAACTATTCAAAACTTGAGCACCCATTATTTTTTGAAAAAAAACTGAACAGCAAAAAAAACAAGTATGCTAATAACCATCAATAAAACATAACTACCAACCTGACCACTTTGTACAAGTCTTAATTGACGGCTACCCAACTGAACGATTTTACCAACACCATTTACGATCCAATCAATCACTTCATTTTCCATGAACGATAAACCTTTCTTTCCTAACCAACGCAATGGTTTTACAATAATAAAATCATAAAACTCATCGACGTACCATTTATTTTCGAGCACTTTTCCAAGGGCTGTTGAAGAAGTGGGCGTATATTTTCGATACTTATAAAAGGCAATCAAAACAGCAACCGTTACTAATCCTGTTGCCAAAGCCATCAATAGCCATTCAGTAGAATGTGGTACTTCATGTCCCGAAATGATTGGTATGACAGGCCCAAGAAATTGAGATAACTTATTTCCCCCTTCGCGAAGAACCGCAGGTAATTCAATAAAGCCACCAGCCAACGAAAGAATTGCCAGCAGTATTAAAGGAATAGTCATTGCTGCAGGACTTTCATGCAAATGATTTTTTTGTTCTTCTGTTCCCCGAAAACTTCCATGAAATGTAAGAAGCAATAAACGAAACATGTAAAAGCCAGTCAGCATGGCCCCTATCAAGGCAATACCATAAATTATTTTATTGTGTTCAAAAGCAGCCAGCAGTATGGCATCTTTTGAAAAGAAACCAGAAAAAAATGGAAAGCCAGCTATGGCCAACGTACCGATGAGAAAGGTGAAATATGTAATTTTTAGCTTCTTACTCAATCCTCCCATTTTTGTTATATCCTGTTCACCGCCCATTGCATGAATTACGCTTCCACTTCCGAGGAATAAAAGTGCTTTAAAAAAAGCGTGTGTCATTACATGAAAAACGGCTGCACTGTAGGCACCTACACCGAGCGCCATAAACATATAACCCAATTGACTTACTGTTGAATACGCCAACACTTTCTTAATATCGTTTTGTTTAAGTGCAATAGTTGCAGCAAGAATAGCAGTAGCGGCACCTATATACGCAACGATATCCTGCGAAAAATGCGATAAAGAATATAACACATTACTGCGCGCAATCATATAGATGCCAGCGGTTACCATAGTTGCTGCATGTATTAATGCAGAAACAGGTGTAGGGCCTGCCATTGCATCGGGCAACCAGGTATATAAAGGTATCTGGGCACTTTTTCCGGTAGCTCCAACAAATAACAATAAAGTAATTCCTGTAATAACAGAAATGTTCGTTCCGCTTGCCTTTGAAAAAATATCTCCAAAACTAACAGAGCCAAATTGATTAATCATCCAGAATACTGCAAGTAAAAAACCCAGGTCGCCGATCCTGTTCATGATAAAGGCTTTTTTAGCAGCATTTGTATAATCATTGTTTTTGAACCAATAACCAATTAAAAGATATGAACAGAGCCCTACTCCTTCCCAACCAATAAACATAATAACATAATTGGCACCCAATACCAGCAACAGCATTGAGAACACAAATAAATTAAGGAAGGAAAAATAGCGTGCAAAATGGTCGCTATTTTCTTCGTGCATATATGCTGTTGAGTACACGTGAATGAGAAGCCCTATGCCGGTAATAATAAGTAAAAAAAGAACCGATAGTTGATCAACCTGAAAAGCAAATGGAATAGACAGGCTTCCTACTTTTACAAAATCAAATAATTTAATAATTTCCGCATGGCCCTCTTTGACCTGTAAAAAAAGTAAAACGCTAATAAAAAAAGAACCTAGAATAGTGCCACAACCGATAATGCCTGTCATTGTTTTCGACAAACTTTTTCGAAACAATCCATTTATTATGAATCCGATAAATGGAAGTAGTGGAACCAACCAAACAAATTCAAAAGCTTTACTCATAAGTTACTCTTGCAAAAAATAATTCTAAAAAATACAATCAACCAATTTTCTTAACTGGCAAACGATTCATTAATGTTTCAGCCGGTTTAAAAAATTAATATCTACAGAATGAATATTCCGGTACATCATTACTATAATCGCAAGGCCTACACTTACTTCGGCTGCTGCCACTACCATTATGAAGAACACGAATAATTGTCCGTCAATTCCGGCGTTCGGATTGGTGGCCACTCCCGCCAGGTGATGCATTTTTGAAAAGGCAACTAACAACAAGTTAGCAGCATTCAACATCAGTTCAATGCACATAAATATCACAATCGCATTCCGCCTTGTTAAAACACCAACGATGCCAATACAAAACAAGGCAAGAGAGAGATAGATATAATATTCAATCTTCATAATAAAAGAATTTCCTCGTTTCGATTGAGAAATGCAGCTTAATCACCTTTTTTTCCAATTACTACAGCACCCACCATGGCACTTAAAAACAGTACACTACTTATTTCAAACGGAACTACATAATCTGTAAATAAAGCCCTTCCTAAATTACTGATAAGTCAAATGTCACCATCTTTAACCTGGGCAATTTTACCTTT
>JBJXDV010000242.1:0-3957 GCA_046153465.1 Chitinophagaceae bacterium | reverse complement strand
AAATTAATTTATTCATGTACCTTAATGTATTATTTATCTTAAACCTATCTTATGGCACTCGACAAACTGATACTAACCAATAAAAAGGCGCTACAAAAAAAATACAAGACTGATTTTCTTTCAATAGGGGCCCTGTTAAAAAAATTAGTGGGTGCCGATAAAAGCAAAGGCCTGACCAGCAAATATATGTTTCTAGACGACGGCCCTTCAATGAAATCATGCAAAGCCCGGCTGGTTACGTCATCAACCAACCAACGTCAAAATAAGAATGCTATTGATGATTTATTTCGCTTCTATACTCCTGACTACCTGTTAATTTTTGGCGCACAGGATATTATTCCATTTCAATCGCTGGTCAATGATAACTATATAGCTACCATGAGTAACCGAGATAGTGACGATGATGATGACGAAAGAATGATTGACAGCGATCTTCCCTATGCCTGTGAAACGCCCTATAGTCCAAATAAACGCGTTCAAAATTATATAAATCCATCACGAGTGATAGGTCGTTTACCCGATTTACCTGGACAAGCAGATCTCAGTTATTGTTCAACAATCATTACAACTGCCATTGAATGGAAGCCTTTGACAACATTCCCTAAAAATCTTTTTTCGCTTACAACGGCTACCTGGGATAAAATAACCGAGCGTATTATTTTGGAAGCTGTGGGACATAATCATAAATCAATGGTATCGCCGCCACGCAAAGAGGGTCAATGGAAGAAGGCTGATTTATCTCCACTCGTTCATTTGATAAACTGTCATGGTGGAGAATTAGACGCCCGATTTTGGGGTCAGGATGCTAAAACACAGGAAGTGGAACCCGCCGCCATCGATAGCAACGATGTAACTAAGAAAATCAGAAAAGGTACAATAGCTGTAATGGAATGTTGTTTTGGAGGTCAGCTCTATAAACCAAATCCAGCGATTGAGCTTCCTATGAGTATTTGTAATAGCTATTTATTGAATGGAGCTATCGGATATGTGGGAAGTAGTTGTTCTGCGTTTGGCGCTGTTAACGGTGAAAAATTTTTGTATAATGCGGACCTTATCGCTAAATACTTTCTTCGACATCTTTTAAATGGATCATCAATTGGTAGAGCTTTTTTAGAAACCCGACAGGAATATTTCTCTAAAAATAATCAACCCGATCCAATCGATTTTAAAACCCTGGCACAATTTAATCTCGCAGGGGATCCTTCCTTGCATTTTTACAGAATTCAGGAAACAATGCCTAAGCCAAAAACACGGCAAACGGGAAATACTCTTTACTTTAGTCCCAATAGAAAGGGAAGAAGGGCTCAGTTGGAAATTAAAGCTGGCGAATTAATGAATACCGTAAGTTCATTAAAAGAAGTTAAACCAACCAAAAATAAAACGCTTAAAAATGAAATTGAA
Organism: Chitinophagaceae bacterium; assembly: GCA_046153465.1. GTDB lineage: Bacteria > Bacteroidota > Bacteroidia > Chitinophagales > Chitinophagaceae > Endoryza. The sequence continues at coordinate 2,556 of JBJXDV010000242.1, read as the reverse complement.
ATAATACTTCGAAAAAACAAATTGAATTCTAAGGATAGAGGTAAAACATTCGAAATTCAATTACCCGATGTTGTGCGGCGGGGAAATAAATCTGTCCGTGCTAATGCGTCATTAACTAATATCGACCTGAAATATTCGGTATACAGTTCCACTAAGAAAATCCGGAAAGATGGGTTGGTTATTAAAAAGAAACGGGTGCTGATTTTGCGCGAATTGAATGGCCAGATCGTAGAACAAAAATTAGTGGTCAGTAAATAATAAATGCTTATGAAAATTGAAGGAGAAGTATTTAAGAAAGCGGTAGGCAAAAAAAGCAAAACGGAATATGATGCTATCTGTATAAAAATAGGCAAGCAAAGTTATGTATTACGCCAACCCGGGCAGAGTCCGTTTAAGAATTCCGAAATGGAAGATCTGGTAGGCAAAAAAATAAAAGCCGAAGGGGAACTGGTAAAGGACATTTTTTTTGTGAGTGAATGGGAGGAAATTGATAAATGAACTGGCAGCAAAATCGAATTGGATTAATTTTCTTTTCCAGTAACTAAGAAATCTCTTGTTAACCAAAATTATTCTTATTAAAATTTGTATTTCTTGGTTTTACATTTAATTAAGCGGTCGAAGCTTCCTTCTGCGCCTTAGAAAATACCATAGACCTATTGCCGAAAGCCCAATTACTACTGTCCATAGCCAGGTCCATCGAAAAGAATGGCTGAGTTGAATCACTTCTGTGTTGCCGACAAGTATCGGGGCGGCCCAATAAAAAGGCAATCCTTTTTCTTTGTCACCATTTTGAATGAATTGTAATTTGGCCTTTTGTAAGGCTATGTCAGTCGGAAATCCATCAGCCAGGTATTTATAAAAAAGTTCAGTGAGTTCATAAGTGGATTTACTATCCACTGACCATAGATTGGTAATAGCAGCAGGAATACCCAAGGCGGCAAATCCGCGGTTAAAACTGAAGACTCCTTCTCCTTCATAAAACTTTCCAGAACCTGTTTCACATGCTGATAAAACAATAAGCCGAGTTATGGGTTTGCTTTCGCTGACAAGATCCGAAAGATATAATGCTGAATCGGAAAACCAGATTACTGGTTCATCTTTTACACTTTTATCAGAAGCATGTGTATATAATTGTATTATTGAGTATCCCGCATAATGATCCATGAAAGATCGTCGGGTAGCTTTATTTCCAATAAGCTGGCTATGCTTTCCAAAATAGGAAGCAATCCTATCAAGAGATTGATCACTCCCTTCAAGGGAATTCAATTGTGGCATATAATGGTACTGAACCGGAGCTAGTCCTAATAAATCACCAGTCGCGAAACTCGTGCCCTTAAATGAATTTAACAAATACCCAGCAGAATAGGTATAGCTCACAGAATAGTCTTCCAGGAAATAAACCGGATGAACCGTAGAAGAGTTTATAACAAGTGCTTCAAAAGGAAAATTCGTTCCATCAGGTGAAATAATAACCCGGCCTTTGGCTATCGAAGTTCCATCAAAAATTAAATGATAAAGAGAATTTGAAATTTTTATATAATTGCTAAAATTGCTGTTCTGCAAATCAAAAGATGAATCATAGGAAAAAAAAGATGCAGATAGCCGCTGGAAAGAGTCTTTATCAATTCTATTTAACCAAATTTCTTTGTTCGTTATAACTAAGGAATATATAGAACTATCGCCTGAGAATAATTCCACTAATGCTGTATATCCTACCAGAATCTTCCTACGAATATCACTCATAGTAAGAACACTAGAATCAATAAAACTCTCATATAGCAAAGGATTTTTACGCTTAATCATTGCGATCAGGCCATCCATTCTCTGACTATAATTGAACAAATTTTGTTGTATTTCTTTATAGCGGGCAGATGTTTGCAGAATCGTATCGGCTTCCTGTTGCAGGAGGCTTTGATTTCTCTTTATTTGTGCCATGCTGAGCAATTCATCCTGATTGAATAGCCGCTGTTCGTTAAGCTGGTCATGAAGAAGAACCGCTCTGCTTTTCTCAAAAAAATAAAATGCTTCTTCAGGGAGCCCGCTAAAATAAGCGGCTTCTATTGCGTGTTCATACAATCTTCGGTTCTTAGCACGCCATGATAACTTGGATTCCTGTTCCGATTGAGCGTATTTGATCCTGGTAAAAAAGCTATCTGCCAACCGAAAAAGATGAAGCGCCTTTTGTAAAGCGCTTGCCAGCTTTGATATTTTATACTGCTGCAAATGGGCATCTGCTTTATCGAGCAATAAGCCGGATATGTATTCAGTGTAGTTTCCATTTAATTGGTCGCCGAAAGTATTAAGCAACTCCGCTTCGGTTATTCCTGGCCTAATCTGGTCAAAAGCCTTCTGAAAATAATAAAAAGCAGATTCAAATATGCCCTTTTCCACAAAAACATTCGCAATATTTCCCAATGTATTTGATGAGTCTTGAGATGTTGCGTATTGCAAGGCTTGGTAATAATAATTTAATGCTTTTCGATAATTCTTTAATCTCTTGAAATAAATAGTATAGCCAATATTATTTAATTTAGCGGCGCAGGCGCTATAATTTTT
>JBJXDV010000241.1:0-6291 GCA_046153465.1 Chitinophagaceae bacterium | reverse complement strand
CAGCACTTAAAAATCTTGGATATACTAATAAAGAAAGTAATGCAATTATTAAATATGCCGTGGGAAGTGGAAGTTTTACCGGCGCACCTCATATCAATCATCAATCATTAAGCGAAAAAGGATTTTTAGCAGAAGAGATTAAGAAACTGGATACTGCGGTTGGTGCTGCGTTTGAAATCGGGTTTGTATTCAATGTCTATAATCTTGGCGAAGAATGTTTGAAACGCTTAGGTTTTCAACCCGAGCAGTATTACAATTTTGAATGGAGTTTATTGGAAGCATTAGGTTTTTCTGATGAAGCAATGGAGGCAGCGAACGATTATGTTTGCGGCACCATGACCATTGAAGGAGCCCCGTTATTGAAAAATGAACACTTGTCTGTATTCGACTGTGCCAACAAATGCGGAAAGAAAGGCGAGCGTTTCATTCATGCGCATGGGCATATACGTATGATGGCAGCGGCGCAACCTTTTTTGAGCGGCGCTATCTCCAAAACGATTAATCTTCCAAATGAAGCAACTATAGAAGAAATTTCTGATTCTTATTTAATGAGTTGGCAACTTGGCTTAAAGGCATGCGCACTTTATCGAGATGGTTCCAAACTATCTCAGCCACTAAGTAATAAAAGCGATAAAAAGAAAAAAGCTGATGTAGAATTGAATGAGTCGCCGGTAGCAATGAGTGCTGAAGCTATTGCTGAATCTAATATTGTGGATATGGGGAAGCTTACCGTGGAAGAACTGTTAATGGAGGTTCAGAAACGGGTGCAGTCATCGCCCGATACTAAATTAAAAAGAGAGCTCGCAACCATTGTAGAACGTAGAACCTTGCCAGCAAAACGCAGAGGCTTTACACAAAAAGCAAAAATTAATGGGCAGGCACTTTTCCTTCGTACAGGGGAATATGGCGATGGAACAGTGGGAGAAATTTTTATTGATATGGCCAAAGAAGGAGCTACCATGAGAAGTATGCTTAATTGTTTTGCTATTTCAATTTCAATTGGCTTGCAATATGGTGTACCGTTAGAAGAGTTTGTGGAGAAATTTGTTTTTACCCGTTTTGAGCCTTGCGGAATGGTGGATCATCCAAATATTAAAACCACCACTTCTATTGTTGATTTTATTTTCCGTGCACTGGCTTACGAATACCTGGGAAGAACAGATTTAGTGCATGTGCTCGATAAACCGGAGGTAATGAATACCGGAACAGATGACTGGGATGAAATACCTACTTCATTAGAATACGAAAAAAAAACACCTGAGTTAAGCGAGGTTAGAATTGTAGCAGGTAAACCCAGAACAGGAGAGGCCGAGCCATCAAGAGCAATAAAATCTGCAACTGCAAAAGCAGAGGCCAGTATGAATATGGTAAATGCCGCTGCAAAAAATATGCAGAGCGATGCACCGGCATGTAATACTTGTGGACACATTACTATAAGAAGCGGTACCTGTTATAAATGCTTGAATTGTGGAAACAGTATGGGATGCAGTTAACATCAAATGCTCCAACTAAGAACAGTAGCGGGCTAACGTGATTTTTATTTAATAGCTTGGACGGTTACTTAACATAAACTGAAACCTGCTTATTTCTATAAGTGGGTTCTTTTTTTCTATGAGTGTGCCGCAAGTAAATTATTATTTTTTGTGTAGTTATAGTTCTTGTGATATAGCATGGATCGGTTTCCTATTTACCAATAATTTTGTTTGCATGAATTTTGATGTTCTTATAAAATGAGTTTCCATTTATAGCATTTAATCATTTTACTCTTTTCATTGAGCTGTTTTTTCAGAATTCACGACCTCTTTTATCCACCATTATTTTAACTTATCTTGGCGCCCTATAAACATCAAGTTAATGGATATGAAATTTGTATGGCTGCTAGTAGCCAATATTTTATTTATCGCACTGGTTCGCTTTACCCGCCATCGTAAAAAACTAAATGGTATATTAACGGTTTTCTTTACAACCCTTGTTACTCTTACAGTCATCGAAGGTGCCTACCGTTTATTTTTTAGGAAAAAGGGGTTTATAGAAACCGGAAATTTTGGTACTAGTTTTAATACGCCTGTTGATATTACAGGATTTACTGTAAAAAATATTTCAGATTTACAGGTAATAAAAAAGGATCCGGCAGGTAACCTGATGTACGATGCTCATTATTCAATTATTCCCGATTCGGGGTTTAATTTATTGCCCATTAACCATCGAATAGGTTATCATGTAAATGATATTTCACGCGATTCGGTAGAAATTATTTTTTTGGGTTGCAGTTTTACTTTTGCGACTGGCATTGCAGATACGGCAACTATGGCTTACCGTGTAGGTAAAGCCCTTAATTATAATTCGCTCAATTATGGAGGATCTGGTTTTGGAACGCATCAGGCATACCAAATCTTTAAACATAAATATGCACAGGTACCTGATCATAAAAAAAGAATATTTGTCTATACATTTATTCCTGATCATTTATTGAGAGCCAAATGCATTTATACCTGGTGTTTGAATGATCCTTTTTTTGAAGTAAAAAATGATTCGCTATCCTTACTGGGTCCGGCATATAAACATACCGCGTCTGCACGTTCGCAGGTATTGGTACGCCTGTTTAGTTTAAACAGAGCCTTATCGCTCGTTTCGGATCTCGGTAATAATATAGTTCAGGCTAAAGGAGCAGAAAGTGTAAAAGAAGACGATTATAAGCGCGTCGACTTAATGCTCGGTGAAATAAATAAACGGATACAGGAACAAGGAAATGAATTTATAATTCTTCATTGGGACGATTATAAGGGATCTCAAAACCCCAAAGGTGGTTACTATGTTGATATTAATAAAATGAAGAACCTGTTTAATGGTTTACCAGGTGCAAAAATTATAAATGTTTCTTCTTTCTTCGATTATAACGATTCTAATAACCTTATCCCTAAGGATAATCATCCCAGCGCAATCGGAAATCGATTAATGGCAAACAAAGTTTTAGAGTTAATACAAAATACAAGTAGTAAGAATTAATACCAAATTGCCATTATTGTAATAGTAATTGGTGAGTAGGAACAATTCCGGTTGGTCTTAACTGATTGAACTTCAAGACCAATAAGTTTTTGTTAAAATAATCGGTGTTTTACTTGCACCGCAATATTAAACGACTATTTTAGTTCTCTTATTCGTACCTAAAACCGTAGTAATTATGCCAAAGAACACAAGGACAATTCTTGCCCTCTTGACCGTCATTTTATTTCTAGCCTCCTGCAACAGGGCTATTACCACCTTTGAAGCTGCCAATGGAAAAGCTAAATGCGGACGCTCGCTTCGCTAAAAATCATCGTTTAGTTTGTTCAATAAAATCACGCAGGTAACTGCAGGTAGTAAATGCTTCCTTATAAAAGGGAGTTGTTGTAAAGCTATTTACCATTGTTGAATAATAAGAATTTCGTTTGTCGAAAGCAGTGAGCCATTGACGATGGGAAGCTCTGTCCGTGGGGATAGGCCCCATTAGTTTTTGCTCACATTTTGCTGCCATATATAGACATTTAGTCTGAAAATTCTTATTGGCAGTATTGGTAAATGCAGCCCGGTAGTGTTCGGTTGCTTTTTTTACATCATAGTAATCTGGTGCAGATTTTCTTGAATATTCGTATTCAGCACTGCTCCAATCGTATTGAACCATCAACCAGCTATTTCCCCAATAGCTGATATGGTAATACCCTTTGGCTAATTCGTAGTGAAGAAGTGCCTTTTTTTCCTTCTCTGTAGATGCCTCCAATGTTTCCTGCAGACGAATCATCTTTTTAGTAAAAAGCAGTTTGGTATATTTAATTGTATCCTCACTGGTAGGGGCATGTGTATCCAGTAAAAGATCTGCAAATGGATTCGCCGCCAGAAATGTTTTGAATGGCTCGGCTACATAATATGCAGCAGGTACTTTTTTAAACCATTTTTCCGCTTCCTTAAAATTATATTGACGTAACCAGGTAGTACCTGCCAAATCATTTAAATCATCTTTATTAAAACGGCAATTCGAAATAAGAAATGTTTCAAAGGCTGTTAGGTTTTTTGATTCAACCATTTTTATCAGTTCCTCTACCTGTTCTGGCGGCACTTCGTTTCTTAATATGGTTAAACTTTGTGCGTAATAACCCCAGCCATTCTTCACAAAATCCTGGTTAATCTTATCGGCTACCCCGAGGCAAAGTAAGTATTTGAAACTATTCCTGTTTTTAGTATTTTTATATTTCGTTAAGAGAATATCTGCAAATAAACGCCTGTAAAATTTAGCAAACTCATTATCTATTGTTGCCTTTTTTTCAAGCCACTGTATAGAAGGTAATAATTCTTTTTCGAAACCAGCATCAATAAATGGTTTAGCATTTATGGTTAGAAGTAAATTGGTGAGAAACCATTGGTCTTTTTGTACTTCATTCAGTGGATTTTTTTTAGCTTCCTCCAGTAAATTTTTTGAAACAGAGTAATTTTTAGTAAGTAATGCAATATGGGAAGCTGCCAGGAACCAAAATGATTTATTTTCAGAACCTGCTGCTTTCTTAATACAAAACTCCTGGAGTTGTGTTGCTTCCTCTTGCCATGCTTTAAAGAATTTATCGTTTGCTGCATAGGAAGTATAGGCTACATATACTTTTTCTTTTCCCTGCGAAAACTGGAGATTGGGGGTAAATAAAAACTCTTCCAGTTTGTTTATTTCCCGGGTAACCAGTACCGGTAGGATAGATGATTGGGGTGCCAATAGAGAAACCTGTACAATACTATTTAACTCATTCTTATTGCTGCCCAGGGCAAACAAACTCAGCATATTTGCTTTTTCTGTTTTGTCTTTACATCGTGCTAAGATTTTTCTTCTGCTTCCCTCATCAAATCGGGTTACACACCAATTAAAGCTCATATAATTTGCAATCTTTTTTAAATTACTATTTGCAAATAATTGGCTGAAGGTAAGGGCTGCTTGTTCCTTCATACCAAGACGGTATTCGGCACCTGCTTTTAATCCAAGGCTTAACTCCTGCAAAACGCTTTTGGTGGAATTCGTTATTAATAATTCATTATAAAATTGAATGCAATTGGCATATTGCTTATTGTAATGCGACAGTCGAACCACCTGGTAAGCATATCGCAGTTTAATAAAATCTGCTTTAGCCGCTTTCCATAGCTGTTGTCCATTTTTAATAAGCCTGTTCATTGTTGCATTGTCTGGGGTAACCGACTCCCAATCATTCCAGCCGCCCGTTACATAGGGCTCTACTTGTTTCGCATAAAGAATATATCCAAGTGCTTCCAGGTTTTTTTGTTGAAGAAAAAAATTGGTCATCCCGTTTCTTTTTACAGAATCGGGAATTTTTAAAGGTTGATTTTTTTCGAGATGGTAGTAAAGAGCTGAAAGATCTTTACTATTAAAACGGCATACAAAATCGTACGCATCTTTGTTAGAAAAGCTATTCCCTGCAAAAACACTCCATTCGGAGGAAGTAACCCGGCTTACGTTAATGGGTTCGTTAGTATCATATAAAAACTGTGCATTCGTATAGTAGAATGGTTGGTAGGCTGAATTATCAGCGACTTTATTCTGAAAGAATGATACATAATAATCATAAGGATCCGGTTCGCCGCCGGAGCATCCAATAATATTATATGGAAATAGCAGGCAAATACTGCTAACGAAGACTGTTATAAATAGCTTCCAGTTCATCTTTTTTAAATTTTGATATGGTGGCTGAGTCGAGATGATAGAGTGAAATAGTAAAGTCAGGTGTTATCAATTGAGGCGAGAGTGCTGCCGTTGCTTTTAATATATCCTCGTACCTGCTGGCTTCTTTACGTAATACATCTCCTTTTTGTAATTCATATCCGTTTAATACAGTATCCGTAAGCAGTTCGTAGTTATTTTCCCTGCTTTTGAATAATTCTGTATTCTGAAGCAAGGAATCGGGCAATTTGGTAATTATTCCTTTGAAAGTATTCTTTCTGAATAATACTATCCATTCAAATAAAGGTAACGCTATATCTAATGGAAGAGGATAGGCATTTAGGTTATCAGTATATTTTTTTAGCTCGGTGGTTTCTAAAATCGAATTAGTGGTACTGGGATCTTTTAAGTTGCCCATATTATAACACATTAGCAACCCTCGATTGGCCGGTGGAACACCTGTTTTGTTATAGTATTTGCATTGATATAAACGAATGGTAACAGATAATTGCCTCGAAATAAAATTTGGCAATGATTTCAGAAATCGAAGTAATTCAAAATATTTTTCTTTGGTGGAGGCTGTCCAGTCGCAGTCAATTTGT
>JBJXDV010000240.1:0-19935 GCA_046153465.1 Chitinophagaceae bacterium | reverse complement strand
CTGAATGGTTACTGAAAAACAGGAATGACCGTAATATGTAAATAGCATAGTTAAGATTGATATTGCACAAAATTCAGAATCTCTGACAAGCTGGCAAAAATAAGCCTTCGGCATAGAATGTGGCAACTAAATGCATTAACAATTGTTGAGCAAGTATATGGATTACTCTTATTTAATAATTTCCGGAACCAATCGCTTAAACAGTAACACGATTAGGGTTGCAAAGCAATACCAACAGCTTTTAGCCGACAAGGGCAATGATTCAACGCTGTATTCATTGGAAGAATGGAAATGGCTGGAGAAAACACCCGAATCTGACGCCGTGCAGAACCAACTATTTCTCCCCGCCCAACGTTTTATTTTTATTTTGCCCGAATACAATGGGAGTATACCCGGGGTTTTAAAACTAATGATCGATTTATCGGATCATCAGTTAATTTGGCAAAAAAAGAAAGCATTGCTTACCGGCATATCCACCGGAAGGGCGGGAAATTTGAGAGGTATGGAGCATATGACTGGTATACTCAATTATCTAAATGTAGTGGTGCATCCGAATAAATTGCCTATTTCTTCCATAGATAAATTATTAAATGGTAAGGGCGAAATTTCCGATGCTGCTACGTTGAAGGCCATCGATACTCAATTAAACGAATTTGTTGAATTTTAACCAATAGGTTAAACCTACTTTACCCATCTTTGTAAATTAAATTTATTGTATGCGCAATAGTGGTTTTTTGTGGATCATCGTTGGAATAATGGTTTTGTTGGATATTTATGTTTTTCAGGCCATCAAATTTATTGCGCCATCTTCCCCAAAACTGAGAACCACTATTTATATTTTTTATTGGCTACTAGCCATTGGTTCACTGGTTATACTTATACTTTTACCCTATATTAATTTTGAGCAATGGCCGAAAGCCGCCCGTTCCTATATTTTTGCAACGATTGCCGGAGTCTTTTTTGCCAAGATCATTACCTCGCTTTTCCTGGCGATTGATGATGTACGAAGAGGTGGTATGTGGATTTATGCAAAACTCTTTACGAATCCTTCCATTGAAATTACGCAGGCTGCAGAGGGTATTAGCCGATCAAATTTTTTAAGCTGGCTTGGATTAGCTGTGGGCGGAGGTTTATTTGGAACCTTAATGTATGGGTTTAATAATAAATACAAGTACAATCTAAATCGTATTAAACTCTCTTATAAAAATCTTCCTCAAAGTTTTAAGGGAATGAAAATTGTTCATATTTCTGATATTCATTCCGGAAGTTTTATGGATAAACAGGCTGTTCAAAGGGGCGTTGACAAGATTATTGAAGAGCAGCCTGATCTCATTCTATTTACGGGCGACCTGGTCAACGATCGATCTTCAGAGATGAATGAATACATGGATTTATTTAGTAAACTACAGGCACCATTAGGTGTTTTTTCAACGCTGGGCAACCATGATTACGGCGATTATGTAAAATGGGAAAGCGAAGAGGCGAAGTCAGCAAACCTCCACCGATTAAAAGCCATTCATGGAGAGCTTGGCTGGCGCTTATTAATGAACGAACATGTGGTGTTGGAAAGAGGAGAGGAAACCATTGCTGTATTAGGTATTGAAAATTGGAGTGCTAAAGGGCGGTTTCCGAAATATGGCAAAATGAATGAAGCTCACCCTGGTACTGAAAAACATCCATTTAAAATTTTATTGAGTCACGATCCCAGTCATTGGGAAGCTGAAGTACTTACAAAGTATAAAGATATTGACCTGATGTTAGCTGGCCATACCCACGGCATGCAGTTTGGGCTTGACTTGCCCGGCTTTAAGTGGAGCCCTATCCAATATATATATAAGCAATGGGCAGGCTTATATGAGTCGGACTCCCAAAAATTGTATGTGAATCGGGGCTTCGGATTTCTAGGTTATCCGGGAAGAGTTGGCATTCTGGCGGAAATAACGGTCATCGAATTGACCTGATTTGATTAAACCTTTCACAATTTTACCCTTCTAATAGTCGTTTCCAAGGGATTCCATGCCCAAGATTGAAACGAAACTATCTCCATGAAGAAGAAAGGTACACTGATTTTACTGTTTTGTGTGATTACGATGCTTGCTGTAAAGCCTGCCAGTGCTCAGCAATCAAAACTGGATTCATTGTTTTTAAACGCAGATACCACCGCAATACTTGATTCTTTACTGGAAGATTTTGATGATTATCTTGATTCTATTAGCAGGCGGAGAAGTTTATTTATGGTAGGGGTTGGTATTGGAACAGGCGTTTTTAGTTTTGAAAGTAAAAGCACCGTATTCATTAGCAATGAAAAAAAGCCAATCATTACTCCGTCCATAGGATATTTTCATAAAAGTGGATTGGGTATTTCTGCCATGGGATATGGCTTATTAAATGATAGTAAATTTTCTTTTTATCAGTTTGCCATCAGCCCTTCGTACGATCTTATCAGTAAAAAAATTTCTACCGGTATTTCCTATACGCATTATTTCAATAAGGATTCCCTGGATTTTTATACAACGCCCATCAGCAACGAATTTTATGGCTATTTTTCTTATAAGAAATGGTGGGTTCGACCAACCATCAGCTTTAGTTATGGTTGGGGCTCCCAAACAGCTTATGAAAAACAGAAGTATAGAATCTGGTCGAGGCAATTACAACAGTTACAGGATTATTATATCACGATAAAAAATGTGGAATCGGTTAGAGATTTATCTGTTACTCTTTCATTGCGAAAAGATTTTGATTGGTATGGGATATTAAGCAAGGAAGATAATATTACGCTTACTCCTGTACTATTAGCGAATGCCGGTACGCAGCAATTTGGATTTAATACTTCGTATTCCTATGCATTTAATCCGGTGCGTGTTAATTCGCTTCCGAGTAATAACAGTATATCCGATCAAACACAATTTGCGATGCAATCGGTAAGTGGTATCTTGCGGGCTAGTTATATGAAAGGAAAGTTTTTGTTGCAACCACAGGTATTGTTTGATTACTATTTACAACCTACCGAAAGCAATCCTTTCAATACAGTATTCTCTGTTAGCGTCAGCATGGCTTTTTAGGAATAGATTTAAGGCTTTCTTCACGCAGCTGTTAAGATAAATTAACAGCAAACATACCGGGTTGGCATAGAACTTGAAATTTTATTTGAAACAAAATCATTTGACATGAAAAAGAAATTCCTGACCGTACTAATCATTGGATTGGCATTAACCTCCGTTGCGTCTGCACAAGGTTTTCATGTTGGCATAAAAGGTGGCACCAACTTATTGAAGATCGATGATAAATCTTTTAAAGATGAATTTAAGTTTGGATATAACCTCGGTGCGTTTACTGAAATTTATTTCAATAAAAAAGTGGGCATTCAACCCGAATTGTTATGGAGCCAAAGTAGCTTTCGAACAGCTAACAATATTGAACAGGTTATTCCAGGAACAAAAGCAGATATAAACGTTAAATTGAATTATTTACAGATTCCCTTATTGTTGAGTTATCGCCCCGTAAAATTTCTTTCGTTACAGGTAGGACCTCAATTTGGAATACTTATTAATCAAGATCAAAGCATTTTACAAAACGGCAAAGACGCATTTAAAAAAGGAGATTTCTCTATGTTGGGAGGAGCACAATTAAATTTAGGTCCGTTGAAAGCAGGGGCAAGATATGTAGTTGGACTTACAGACATCAACGATATTACTACACAAAATAAGTGGAAGAACCAGGGAGTTCAATTATATGTAGGATTGCGTTTATTTTAAAAAATTGAACCATAGATTTTTTTAAAAGCCTGGTAAATGCCGGGCTTTTTTTTTTAAGTCTATTGATATTCCGAAAGCAATTATAGATTATCAATAAATTTTTTTTATAAGTTTTTTATTACTTGCATCAAAAATACTTTCCCCTATTTCAATTCTTTGATTTCACTAATAGATATTTTTGTAATTCTTTTACAGTGGTTTCATTGATTCCTACTGACTGAATAGTTACTTCATCAAGATTTAGTTCATAAGGTTGTTGGATTTGATTTTGCTGATTGGGTTGGCTGGCACGACTTGGAGAACTTGTTTGCGTTAGTTGTTTTTCTGATGCACCTGCCTTTAATAAAATGTTTTTTACCTGGTTTAGTCTTGAAGTAGCGCGAGATTGACCCATACTTCCGTTGTAAGTGATATGCAGTTTAACCAGTGCAGCCGGGTAATTTTTCAGATAGACTCCTACGTTTTCTATAAACTGATTTTGATTGGAATTGATATAATCCTTTTTATCAAATTGAATAGCGCCAATAAAAATTAGAGTTTCATCGGTAGTTTGCGGTGGTTGATTAACAGGTATTGATTGAAAAGTTATTTTACATTTCTTCAATGCATCCTGTAATTTTTGAATTTCTTTCTTATCGATATTGGTTGTTCCAAGGTCAAGCTCCTGCATATTATTGAATGAATACAATTCTTTCGGAATAGAAGAAAGTGATTCTTTTGAAAGGTTCAGCTTACAAACATTCGAAGCTCCGGCAGCCATCGCTTCTTTTATTGAATAATAAGTGATATCACAAATAGAAGGGTCATTGGTGTTATTGTTATTAGGGAGATCAAGGTTTGACTTGCTGATTGAGACATTTATATAATCCCGGTCAAATGGAGTGCCATTAAATTCTTTATTTTCCCACTTAACAGGGGATAATTTACTAAGATCACTATTTTGTTGTATCAGTGAGTATCGATAGGATCTTACTAGTTCTACGTTTCTCGAGTTTACTGCGATAATAAGAGTATATTTTTTGTTGGCGTTAAAAGCGTTGTCGGTACTTTTTTTAATTGTATTGATTTTCGCTTGCTCCGCGGAGGTATAAGATTTCATATTAAGTGGAACATAAATAATAGCCGGGTTGCTTTCATAGTACAGTTTCATTTTATTATAGGAATCACAATCGGTTGCTGCTTCTGCTTCGGTTTCGTTAATAAATTCCTGTTGGCATACCGACAATTCAAAAGAGGTAGCCTGGATATTTCTTAAAGCAAATACCCTGAAGGTTCGATCACCTTTTACAATAATTTTTAATTTATTTTCCTTTGAACATACTTTCTGCATAGAATACCTGCCAAATGTATTTTTATTTCCTGTTGAATAGAAAATGGTTTTTTTGCTGATATCAAAACGAATAAAGCGATTATTGGCGCTTCCCGACCAAATCTCGGATATTGATGCAGGTAGTGAATTAATTGAAATATTGGTACAGGGTTCTTTTGAATAATCGGTTAGGTTTAAAAACAATATTGGTACGGCTGGCGGTATTCTTTTTTCTTCGACGTACTCTGTATTGATCGAAAGACCTGTTTGTAGTTTAACCGACGATGCCAATGACGTATAGATCGATTCATCTTCTTTCGAATAATAAATAAGCTTAGATGAATCGGTAAATGAACTAAGCTCGGCAGAAACAACATACGATACTGATAAACTATTAATAAGTTGATTTACCAGATTGGAAGCAATTTTATTATTATATCTTAAATAAAGTGGTGGTTTTGCAGAACTTGTTTTGCATAGCCCTCTTAATCGCAATGAGGTGCTGTCGCTTTCAAGTACAAGATCTAAAGCAACACTTTTGCCTTTTCCCACATTCAATTTAACGGTATTGTTGTTTTGACTAAGTTGGAAACGGGTAACAGAGATTTCGCCCATTCCATTTTTGTTAAATGAAATCGGAAAGCTATCGGGCAAAGCAAAAAAAGTACCTTTTATGTTGGAGTAAAAGGAATCTGTATTTTTATTACAGCTATCACCAATTAAATGGAAGAAGAGTTTTTGGGTGAGATTTGTATTAGCAATGCTGAGTTTGATGGATTTTGCGAATGTGGAGTTTATTATTTTGTTGCGATTTAAAAACAACGTCGCCGTCAATAGCAGAATGCCCAAGCTGATATAAAAGGCGCTAAACTTTTTGTTAATCGTTAAAATTTTTTGCCGGTTCTCTAACTTGAAATAACCTGAAAGCCCGGGGTTATGATTTTTTTGTAAAATCGGTGTTTGCCATTGACCTCCGGCAGGTTTATCGAGATATACTTTTAATGGACCGTCAAAAATTCTATTTTGTTGCCACCGATTTTTAAATTCATTTTCGGCAGTTTCAAATTCAGCATGTTTTGTTTTGTCATTAGCAAATAAAATAAATTGATTGGTAAGCTGCTGTGTTTTTTTCTCTTCGCTGAAAAAATAATGATCTTTAAAATAGATATCGGCAAATTTCAGCATTTCTAAAACCTGTGCACGGGCAGCCAATTCGTTTTCTGATTTTAATAATTTTAATAGCTCCAGCCTGGTTTTTTCAGGAAAACTTCCGTCTTTTATCCAGGGAATACGAACGAGTTTTAATAAGTTTGAATAATTTAATAACTCCGGTTGTGAATACCCGGTGCAAATAATTTTACCCATTTCAATTACCATTTCCCATTTCAGCTTTGGATATACGCAAATAGCACATAGCCATTGAAAAAGTATTTCGTTATCCATGTAGGATTTCAAATCCCTGGCAGACGTTAAATCATACGAAGAGGTTTCATAGAAATGCGTAATAGAGGAAAGATATTTATCATGCGACAATTGTTTTTCAGTAACCGCTTGCATCAGGCGTATCAGTCCTTCCGGATCCGCCGGCAATAAAATAAAACTTTTCTTGAGAAGGCTTTCCCTCGTACCCCAATCCTTATAGGCAACCGGAGTTAATATGCCTTTGAATTCCCATTCCATTAATTTTTGCGCTATTTCCTTATCGAGTACGGGATAGGAAGGATAGATCAGTTGATCGGCATTTCCTAAAATTAACAGTGTATTTGTTTTATATAATTCAGATAGTCGTTGTAATGAGATCCCGTATGGATAATTTTCGTTTTTGAATAATTCAAATGAACTATAATAAAAACGCTCCAGGTTTATGCTTTCGTCGTTAAGCACTTTGCAGAGGTATTCAAAAAATTTTAGCTGCAGACTTTTCACATTCGATTGATCAATGAGTACCAGGTATTCCTGTTGCTTCATGGTATTAGTGAACACAAGAGAAGGAATGCCACCCGACCGAATAACCGATTTAATTGTTTGTGGAATATTTAATGCTTCATGATCATCTTCTGTTTTATTGCGCAGTGATCGAAAAAATGGATTCATTTCGGCATTTCGGATTACCCATAGTAAGTCCTTATTCTCGAACGGAACATCGTAAGGTGGTTGCAGTTCCTTGTCGGGAGGAGACTTGTCAATTATTACGGATGGATTGATTGAATTCTTCCTGGCCTTACGGTGATTTAAAAAGATAAAAAGAAAGGTAAATAAAGAAAGTACACCTGTACCTGCGATCCACCAAGGATTGATTTTATATCTATTTAATGATAACCTCGAGCCCACCGGCAAAGCGGTAAGTTGTAAGCTATTTGTTTCACCACTTATCTCAAAGCTTGTTTCGACGGGTTCGTTGCATTCGTCCTCTTTATTACTTCCATTTGGCGAATAACGAAAAAGATAACTGCCTTCTTTAGTAAAAGTATAGGAATAAGTGCCAGCAAGCGTATCTCCCAAATCATTTACAGTCCATCGTCCTTTTTGTAAGGATTGATCTCCGCGAAAAAGTGGTTTTAGTATAACCGATTTTCCTAAAGCTGGTTCATCCTCTCCTGCAACAGCAATGCCTGTTGCCATTTGTTTACAAACCTGCAAATACTGTGTATCTGCCTTAATAATATTTTTATTTTTACCAGAAGCGATTTCAAGAATGATTCTTTTCTTTTCTTCTTTTGTACAAATAAGAGTTGCTTGTACTCTATCCTCTTGTTCCCATCCATTTCCAAAGTCCCATCGAATTCTTACTTTACTGGTATCCGGAATTTTTTTTGAAAAAGATGAGCCTGCATCTACAAACGCAGTATCGCCAATAACTGCCTGGTGATAGCTATTACCCTGACCGTCTTGAACAGAGATACTAAAATCGGGATCAATAGAAGAGACGCTGGTTGTTGTATAGATGGCGAGTGCGCCAATAAGTAATAATGGAAGAAGCCATGGAGCATATGTTTTCCACTGGGAAGGTATTGTTCTCCCCGTATTAGTTTGTATTGGTTCCTGGCTATTGGTAATTCGAACATACTCATCAAATATCCTATAAAACTTATTTTGCTCTTCCTCGCTGGTGGCGATAAGCGGACACAATTTTGTTTTTAGACTCGCTGGATTGTCTGTGCCGAATTTTTCAACAACTTTTAATAATTCAATGTAGTCATCCGGTTTAATTGAAAAACCTTCTCCGCGCAATAGCTGTGTCAGTTGTTCCAATGGCAGATGTTTTATTGGTACATCTGTCGTCGGTCCAGCTACATTTTTTGATGAGCGCTTATTCACCGCTACAGGCTTTTGTTGGTAATTTTTTCAATATCTTCTTTGCTTTTGAATAATACATTCAGACTGGAATCGTATTTGCGATTATCTTCGGGCGAAGAATAATTTCCAAGTACTTCCTTACCTAGTAACCCAAATTCTTTTAAAACATTCATCCAGTCTAAGAATTCAGATGTTGCTGGTTTTTTATTTACAGATTGTTGCCGGTACTCGGTAAACTTATCGATAGCCTGGTTAATACTTCTATCATAGGTTTCATTACCAATAACCATCCTGTTTCGTGTAATATTCAATAATTTTTCTCTATCGGGGAAGGGTATATGATAAAATACACAGCGCCGCAAAAATGCATTCGGTAAATTTTTTTCCGAGTTGCTGGTCATAATAATTATGATCCGGGCCTTTGTTTCGGGTTGGCGAATTGTTTGATTCAATTCTTTAATATCAAATTCATAATTTTCGATTTCATTGAGTAAATCATTTGGGAAATCACGGGGAGCCTTATCGATTTCATCAATGAGTACGACACTGCTTGTTGGGGTAGGACTTAGATTTTGATATTGACGGAGCGTAGAAAGGCAATCAATTTGCGGGCTATTTTTTCCGTGAGCCATTCCAATCGCGAGTCCAAGGGCTCTTAATTCGATAAATTGCGAAGCTGGTTTATCTTCTTTATTTCTAAAATGACTAACGGCATCATAGTTATAAAAAAGATCGTTGGCCGAGGAGCCCGATTTTGTATTAAATACGAGTACCTTTTCTGCAAAAGAAACCGGATCGTTTTTTGTTTGTTGTTGTAATTGACTTGCTAAATAGTGTGCAAGCTGTGTTTTTCCCGTGCCTGGTTCTCCACTTACAACCAACGGTTTTCCAAGTGCAATAGCAATTTCGACTGCCTGTATCAGTGCTGAATCTGCTACATAATTAATGGGATCGTTATTTAGTGCAATGGAGGATAGTTGAATAGTACTCATATATTAACTGTTAAGGATGTCGGTTATTTCTTTATCTTTTTCATTAATGCGTTTAATTAATTGCCGAATGCTGCGTTCGGCAATGTTCATACGAAAAGCAGATGGGAGCTCCTTAAAATGAATATCTAATAATTCGTTCACAGAACCGTCGTCTTTTGTAACATAATTCTGTATCCATGTTCTGATATGTGTTTGTTTAATTTTTTCGAAACGGGGCATTACAATAATATGTTTATCACCCATTGCTATGGCGTTCTTAAAAACCAATAGTTTACTGGCTCCTTTAATAACTTCTTCTTCAAATTCATCTTCAAAATTGATAAAAAAATACAAATGCTTGGTAAATGATGATGATAGAACTTCCTGTTGAATTTCACGAAAAAGTTGTACAAGAAAAGTTGTTTTTTCTTCGCTGAGGCATTCCTGGTCGCAGCTCATTTTCACTACAAAATTTCCTTCTGGCTGCAACGTTATATCAACTAATAGTTGCTTCAATGAATGAAAAGAAGTATTGGTGTTTAAAAATATTTTATTATGAAGGTGAACAAGGAAGGCGTCCCGGTTTTTTTCAAATGTTATATAATGATAGAATTCATCAAAGGCAATCGTTAAGAGATCATTATCACGGATGCCGAGGGAAAAAATACCACAGCGGTTAACCAGGTTACCTCCCCAATCATCATGGTTTCCATTCGTAATGAAGGTGGCAAAGGGTAATGCTAATTTTTCTTTTGTTAGTTCAAAATCAGTAAACTGCTGGTTGCGGTTACAGCAATATCGAACGTTTTCATCCACTTGTTGTTTATTCATCAATTGACCGCTATTAACAGTCAGAATCATAGATGCCGATACAACATTTACTAATTCCTGCGGAGTAGTAAATCCTTTCGGAGGATAAGTACGTTGTTCACCCACCTTACGCCGAAAATTTAGTAAACCTGTTTTTTTTGATTCAATATCTACATCTGTTGGATTGTCGTACGGAAACTGTGGATCTCCTTCATTAGCCATAAATACCAATACCTTTTTCCTGCCAGCCATAGCTGTATCAAATTCTAATTCTGTTATCGAACGGTTATGCGGATTTTGCTTGTTATCCTTTGGAATGAAACCATAGCGGTTTGCTACTAAAAGAATATAGATATCACATCCTTCAACATCGCTAAGGCATTTTTCGAGAGGCGACATATTTACGCCGGTATAACTTTCCATGCAGGTAAGTGGAAAATCTGAATTGATATAATTAAAGAGCTTTATGACTGCATTGCGATAAGATTCCAAATCGCGAAAAGTGGAGGATAAGTATACTTTTTGCATCTTGCAGCTACTAAGGTTTAACTACTGAAAATTACTGTAATTGAACGGCATGGCAATACCTCAAAGTGGGTAGACTACCATTCGATTAACAAATTGATTGCCTTCCTTGAATAATAATTAATAATTCGTTTGTTTTTAAAACCTGTTGGCATTAATCTTGACTTACAGACAGCCCTGGCTAAAAATGAATTTTTTTCAGTAGTTATATGTTATTTTGTCACTGATATAATCGAAAATGAAAGATAATAGTATGTTTTTACAGTCGGAAGAGGAAATGGATTTCATTCCAATAATTCCCTTAAATGAAAACGAAGGAGAGAATGGAGCCGATCTTGTGATCCCCAATGAATTGCCCTTACTTCCGTTACGAAATACCGTTTTATTTCCCGGTGTTGTTTTACCAATAACAGTTGGAAGAGATAAAAGTATCAAAGCAATTACAGACGCTTATAAGGCTGACAAGTTGGTGGGGGTTATTGCACAAAAAGACAGTGCTGTTGAAGATCCGTCAATAAGCGATTTAGAAGAAATAGGTACGGTAGCAAGAATTGTGAAATTGATAAAAATGCCTGATGGAGGCACTACCGTTATTATACAAGGTCGTAAGCGTTTTCGAATGGGGGCAATTGTTTCAGAAGATCCTTATTTTAAAGCGCAAATTATTTTACTCGAGGATGAGGAAGCTCCAAAGGAAGATGATTTTGCAGCCTATGTTGCAAACATAAAAGAGTTGGCCGGACAAATCGTTCAGCTTTCTCCTAATCTTCCAACAGAAGCTTCCATCATCTTAAAAAATATTGAGAACCCATCCTTCCTTATTCATTTTGTTTCAAGTAATCTGAATACCGAGCTGTCGGAAAAACAACAATTACTTACGCTTAATAATTTACAGGCTCGGGCCGATTTGTTAATGAAATTATTACAACGCGAATTACAGTTTGCTGAATTAAAACATAAGGTTACTAATAAAACCAAAACAGAATTAGATAAGCAGCAACGGGAATACTTTCTGCAGCAACAGATGAAAAGTATTAAAGACGAACTAGGAGGAGATTCCAACGAACGTGAAGTGAAAGAGATGTTGAAAAAAGCTGAAACAAAAAAATGGACCACGGCTGCTAAAGAGTTATTTAAAAAAGGAAGCGAGAAACTGGAACGCATGCATCCAAGTACACCCGATTATTCGGTGGTGTATAACCATCTTGATCTTATGCTGGATCTTCCGTGGCAGGATTATACAGAAGATCAATATGATTTGAAAAAAGCAAAAAAGATATTAGATAAGGACCATTATGGTATGCAAAAAGTGAAAGAAAGAATATTGGAATATCTCGCGGTACTGAAATTAAAAGGAGATATGAAAAGCCCTATTCTTTGTTTTGTAGGACCTCCGGGGATTGGTAAAACATCGTTGGGGCGAAGTATTGCTGCGGCCATTGGTCGTAAATATGTACGATTGAGTTTAGGTGGATTGCATGATGAAAGTGAAATACGTGGCCATCGAAAAACATATATTGGTGCAATGCCGGGTAGGGTGTTACAATCGATTCGAAAAATAAAATCCTCCAATCCTGTAATGATTTTGGATGAAATCGATAAAGTTGGAAATGATTTTAGAGGCGATCCATCCTCGGCTATGCTCGAAGTATTGGATCCTGAACAGAATCATACTTTTTACGATAACTACCTCGAACTGGAATATGATTTAAGCAAGGTTTTATTTATTGCTACGGCTAATAATATTCAGAATATTCAGCCTGCACTTCGCGACCGGCTTGAAATTATTGATTTGAGTGGATATGCCGTAGAAGAAAAAATGGAGATTGCCAAGCGGCACCTCGTACCCAAACAAAAAGAAGCACATGGCTTAAAGGACATGAATTTTAAAATTGGTGATAAAGTGCTGGAGAAAATAATTCAGGATTATACAAGAGAAAGTGGTGTGCGGGAACTTGACAGGCAATTGGCGTCGGTAATGCGTTACGAAGCCAAAGAGTTTGTAATTAAGGGAAAGATAAAGACTTCTCTTAGTAATAACGATGTAGAAAAAGTATTGGGTAAGCTACGTTATAGCAACGACCTGTATAAGGTTGCTACAATGCCGGGTGTGGCTGTTGGTTTGGCATGGACCTATGTTGGAGGTGATATTTTGTTTGTAGAAACATTATTAAGTGATGGAAAAGGTGAATTAAAACTAACAGGCAACCTTGGCAATGTTATGAAAGAAAGTGCGATAACAGCGCTAACGTATTTGCAGGCCAATGCAAAAAAATTGGAGTTGGACCCTGAGCTATTCACTAAAAAAATTGTGCATGTACATGTACCCGAAGGCGCGGTACCTAAAGATGGCCCGAGTGCCGGAATAACCATGATGAGCTCGATTGCATCCGCAATAACGGGTAAAAAAATAAAACCTTTCCTTGCTATGACCGGAGAAATTACATTGCGCGGTCAGGTGTTACCGGTTGGGGGCATAAAAGAAAAAGTGCTTGCAGCTAAGCGGGCTGGTTTGAAAGAGATTGTATTATGCTGGCAAAACGAAAAAGACATTGATGAGATTGATTCCAGTTTTATTAAAGGGTTAAAGTTTCATTATGTTCGAACGATGCAGCAGGTACTCGATATTGCGTTGGTATAAGTTTCAATTTCCTGAATAAAAAAATTTTAATATTAAAAGCGAACCAAATGATAAGTTCCGATGTAATTGAATTATATTTTATATAAGTTGGTTTATTGGTTAAAATTCCTCCTCTTTATAAGGAGGAATTTTTTTTGTGACATCACAGCAGGTTTGATTTGACAATTTTAGGGATTGACTTTACTTTCATTGATGTACCTTTTTTTAAAGACAAAAGGAATAGTTAATTTCGATTGTGAAAAAAATGTTCCTCTTAGTATTCTTTTTTCTTTTTGCGCTTACACTTTGCGCGCAAACTCTTGGAGGAAATATCGTTTTTAACTTCCTGAAGTCTTCCAACAGCCCGCAGTTAACTGCGCTTGGAGGTATTAATATCAGTCAGCAAACAAAAGATATCGGATTAACATTTAATAATCCTGCCTTGCTTAGGCCCGATATGCATACACAGTCTCAGGCAGTATTTAATTCCCATCCGGGGAATATCAGAAATTATAATTTGCTTACTGGTTATCACATCAATAAATGGGCAACAACTTTTGGTTTCGGTATTCAGTATTTTAATTATGGTAACACCACCCAAACTGATGCAGCTGGTAATATTTTGGGTGAGTTTCGCCCTACCGATTATGCAGTACAGGCGATGGCCAGCCGAAGCTATTTGCAAAATTGGCATTATGGAGCTTCCTTAAAGTTTATTCATTCTTCTTATGGAACGTATCGTTCGTCGGGAATAGCAATGGATATTGGATTAACCTATAGCGATACGGCGCGATTTTTGCAATTAGCTTTTGTAATGAAGAATATGGGTTTTCAATTGCGATCGTACAATGGAACCTCAAAAGACGAATTGCCTTTTGATCTGCAATTCGGTATCTCCAAAAAATTGGAAAAAGCACCATTACAGCTTTCGTTGAATTTACATCATCTTCATCAGTTTAATATCAGGTATAACGATACAGCATTTAATAATTCGAACGGAATCGTGGACAACAAGAATAATTATTTTTTTGATAAACTATTTCGTCATTTTGTTGCTTCCGTTCAACTATTTGTTTCAGATAAAATTGAATTAAGCGCAGGATATAATTACCTTTCCCGAAAGGAATTGAATATTGGTACCGGTGGAAATGGATTGAATGGATTTTCATTGGGGGTAGGGGTACTGATAAAAAAGATTCAAGTACGATACGCACGAACTTATTTTCAGAATAATCAGGCGAACAATCAGCTTGGAATTGGCTTTGCTTACAATAGTTTTTCCTCAAATCACAAAAGGTAGAATCAGCATCCATGACTTACTAAAGTTCATTAGATCGATGAAGTTTTATAATTAATAGTTGTAATTCCGTCTGATTTTCTTGAACTATTTTATCTATTTAATAAAGAGAGAAAAATTTTATCTGATGGTAAATTTGGTTATTGTAGATGACCACCGATTGGTTCGGGAGGCATGGAAATTATTGTTGAGTAGAGATGAGCGACTATCTGTAGTTGCAGTTTGTGAAAGCGGTGAAGAGGC
Source organism: Chitinophagaceae bacterium (assembly GCA_046153465.1). Taxonomy (GTDB): domain Bacteria; phylum Bacteroidota; class Bacteroidia; order Chitinophagales; family Chitinophagaceae; genus Endoryza. The sequence goes on along the minus strand of JBJXDV010000240.1, from coordinate 5,108 downwards.
AATAGAAGCAGCCCGTAGCAGGGATCCGGATGTTATGATGATGGATATTACTATGGAACCAATGAATGGAGTAGATGCCACAAGGTTTATTCGTGAATTTAATAAAACGGTTAAAATAATTGGTGTTTCGGTTCATTCAGATTTAGCTCATGTAAATGCCATTATGAACGCCGGGGCGAATGGTTATGTAACCAAGAATTCTGGCGGAGAAGAAATGATTCATGCAATTATGCAGGTGATGGAAGGTAAGAACTATATCTGCAATGAAATTCTTGGGTATGAAAATAATGGGGCGGCCATTTAGTTAATCAACTCTTTTTCGTTTTTAAATGCCTCTCTTGGTTGAAGGCCAAGCAGGTTAAACATATTCATATCTTCCTCAAAAGTTGGATTGGGAGTAGTTAATAATTTATCACCGGCAAAAATGGAATTTGCGCCAGCCATGAAGCAAAGGGTTTGTTCGGCAATCGTCATTTCGGTTCTACCGGCACTGAGTCGTACCATTGTCAGAGGCATTAAAATTCTTGCAGTTGCAATCATGCGCACCATATCCCAAACATTTACTTTAGAATTATTTTCCATTGGTGTTCCTTTTATCGGAACGAGTGCATTTACCGGAACACTCTCGGGATGTTCTGATAACGTGGCAAGTGTTTGAAGCATTTGAATACGATCGGCAGTAGATTCTCCGAGGCCAATGATTCCGCCACAGCAAACACTTACACCTGCTTTACGAACATGATTAAGCGTTTGAAGCCGATCGTTATAAGTACGTGTAGTAATTATTTCTTTGTAATATTCTGCGGAAGTGTCTAAATTATGATTGTACGCATACAAGCCGGCTTCTGCTAATTTTTTTGCCTGTTCAGCATTCAACATGCCAAGTGTGCAGCATACTTCCATGCCTAGTTCATTAACACCTTTTACCATTTCTAATACGCGGTCAAAATCACGATTATCTCTTACTTCTCTCCAGGCAGCTCCCATGCAAAAACGCGTTGAACCCGCTTCTTTTGCTTTTTGAGCATAAGCAATAACTTCTTCTTTTTTCATTAAAGGTTCAACAGTTACCTCCGTATGATATCGTGCGGCCTGCGGGCAATAGGCACAATCTTCGGAGCAACCACCTGTTTTAATAGAAAGCAAGGTGCATACCTGTACTTCTCCCGTATGATTATACTTTCGATGTATTGAAGCAGCCTGAAAGATTAACTCAAGTAAGGGCATTTCATAGATACTCTTAACTTCTTCAAGGCTCCAGTTATTCCTTATTCTGTAATCTGTCATAGGTTTGTTTTGACAAAAATATTGGTTACAGGGCATATACAAAAACAAAACTTAGCGTTGATTCATTTTCATCAGGTTAATCGTAGAGTCTTTTAATAAAGGTAATTGTTGATTAAAAAAAGTTGATAGCACGATTCGAAAAGTATTAACCGATGTCGTTGATTTTTCAAATAAGTCATAATTTTTTCCAGGAAAGTATTGGGCATTGAAATTTTCAAATTCGAGCTGCATTTTTTCTGCCGGGTAATTCCGATAGCCATGATCTCCCTGGAAAATAATAATTGCGGGCCTGGAATTATTTTTAAGAATACTATCTACAAGGGGTGTTATGATAAACTTGTTAGTATAAGCTACCTGGTTTACATAATCTTTTTTATTTAATCTTGTTCGGGCCGTATATAGTTCTGGTAACCTCTTACCCGTACTATCAAAATAAAATATTTCATGTGGCAATACAAAATGTGCATATATAAAGCGCGGACTATTTTCTTTTAGTGTTGATTCTTTCAGGAGCCCGTTAAATGTTTCTTCAATACGTTTCAAATTGGTGGTAATATAATTTCTTTCGTATAGTTTGATTTCGTTTGTAGAATTGAAATAAGAAGCGAATTGCCAGCCAATATCCCTATTAACTTTATTAAAAAAAGTTTGGCCCGGTACTGATCGATAGCTTAGTTCGGTTAGGAACGGAGTAATCTGTTGGGTAGCATCTTCAATAGGAAAGATTGAATAATTTTTTATCTGGTAACCCTCTTTTTTTAATATCGTGCACCATTCGTTGTGGTACATCGTATAATACGACTGAAGAAACTCTTTGGTGTAAAAAATTTTTTCGTTGTTAAGGTGATGCAGGTAATTCAAATTAAAAATTGAAGCCATCGACATATGGGTGAAATTATAATTGCTTCGGGATTCGGTAACAATGTTAAACCCCTTCTCTGAAAGCGAACGATCTATTTCACTATTATCATAATTAAATTCGTTTTTTAAAGTTTTTGAATTGGTATAGCCATCCAGTAGTATATAATAGATATCGGGTTTACTGCAATTGGGGCAAGGTTTATAAGAAGAGGAAAGTATTTTTTGAGGATCAGCCTGATCGTTTTTTAGATTTGTATTCAAAAAAAAATTATAAGTAAGTTCAAGAAGTCCGGCTACTACTAAAAGAATAAGCAGTCTATTCAAAAAGTAAAGCAACTTTTGAAATGAAGTTTTTGATTTTTTAAGATAAATGAACAAGCCAATTAATGTAATTAATAAAAGAGGTAAGAGAATTATATAACGAACCAGTTGATCACCCAGTAATTCTTTTATCCATTGGTGAAAAGGTGCAAAAAAATAAAAGATGAATAACAAGAAAATGGTATAAACGGCTCCTTTTTCACGTGAATTAAACAGCCAGGAAACAATAAAATAGATGGGAATAAAAGCAAGCATGTAAAATAGAAGGGGAGTAACAATCAGCGGCCAGTCTAATAGGTTATAATAGTGATTGGCTGCATTTAGAATAAAAATAAGCGGAACAGTAAGTAAATACAACGGAGATTGTAGAATAGTTGTTTTTACACGCATCTTCCAGGTTTATTGTAATTTTTTTTATTGGCGCAAATATACTGGTTATTGGAATTGTGCGCCTTAATTCAATGGAAGTATTTATTATTGCTCAACGAGCAATGAAGCAAATAATTTCATTACTTCAATTATTATGAAGTTTTTCTCCGTATATGCTTTATTGTTTAACTGTTCTTTTTGTAGATTATCTTTCTTAATCAGTTCCCATAATATTTGCCAATCGATAAATAATTATTTTATGACAATTATATTGTTCAATGGACTCAAACCGTCAAATAAGAGTATATACAATGATGCTTCATTTAAACTTAATTCGGCGTTATTTTCTGGCCACGGACTTATTTCTTGAATCTTATAACTCAACAAGAGCTTATGAGGTATGAATGTGTATTCAGGGAAATATTGATTGATAAAATAATTAATTTTGTGGCTATACTTTGTATAGGAGCTATCAACATCATTTCTCAAACTTCTCCAGAAACTAACTTGCGCATTTTCGGGATCAATTTGTTCGATTGCGGTAAATACATACTCTTCACTCATATAAATGGTATAGAAATTTGAAAGAAGAGATAAAGCCAGATTCAGAGACAATTTTCTTTTCCCGTATTGGAAATTAGTTTCCTCCAATGATATATTTAGCAAATAGGAAGGAAACTGAATGTATCCCATGTCCATTATCATTTTATCGGGGTAATGGTTTTTTAGTTCCCGCACAAAATTTAGCCAATTACTTGCTTCGCCCGAAATTATATTATTAATCTTTTTCTCAACAATATCACTGATTAGTTGAAACTTAAAAATACTATTCCCGCCATTGTCAGATAGTCGGGAATAGTATTTTTCTAAATCGGCTAATATGGTGTTTATTTCTTTCACTTAACATTATTCAGCATTTGGAATATTCAGGCAAAACTTCCTCATGTCAAAAACATACTTTTTACGATGGATGATATTCGTCGTTCGAATCTTTGAATAGTTAAATATAACATATTCCGGAGAAGCAATCCGTATCATTCGCGCTATATAAATACACTTCAAGCTACAACATTACAATAATTATCAATTGAATAACCGCTTATTGGTGCCGGGTAAATTCCAGATAAAAAGGAGAAGTATTTTTTGGGGGTTTGTCATCAGGTTCTTACCCATTATTTTTTATCAACCAGTAATATACTTGAATCTTTTAGTAATGGAAAAGATTGGTGAAACAGTTTATTCAATATCACCCGAAATTGGTTCGCATTGGTGATACTATCATAGAGCATCGAATAATCTTTATCGGGATAATAAACGGCATTCATATTTCTAAAAAAATGCTCATACTTTTTTGAACCCTTTTCCCGAAAGCCATGATCACTCAATATTATTATTACTGCCCCTGGTTTATTTTGCTGAATCGTATTGATAAGTTCTTTGATGGTACTGTTGGTATAGGTAACATACTCGAGATACGAAGCCGGAGGAATAGAAATAAATTCATTGTAAACCGTTGTTTCAGGTTTTGGGTTTCCGTTTTTATCGTAAAAAAAAGGAGGGTGTGGCATATAAAAGTGCGCATAGATAAAACGGGGCTTTATTGATTTGGCAGTGGCAGCTTCGAGTACCTTCTTTTGGAAATCCTCATTATTTTTTTTGTGTTTTCTGAAATGATTATTGCTGAAAAGATTGAAAGGAAAGCGTGTAATAAGCAGCCAGCCAATATCTTTATTCATATGTGGAAAAAGAGTTCGGTCAGAAATTAATTTCGTTTTAAGTGGTAAGAAAGATTGATCTACCATCGAAGGATTGCCCGCAAGGTCAAAAACTGAATAATTCAAAATTTCATAACCATGTGCATCCAAAATTTTGATCACCTCGTTATCACGTATCAGCAAATTGCAATTGGCATAATCGTCGGCTGTTACCGATTTTATATTTTGAATTCCATTTAAATACGACATATTTAGTGTAGACGACATGGAGAAAGGAGTAAAATTATAATTAGACCTGCTGAACTGCTGTATGCTGAAATTTTTACTTTTCAGAAAACTATCCAAGTCATTATGATAATTGTATTGTTCCTTTAACGAGGAAGATGCTCCATATTCATCATACAATAAAAAAAAGATATCGGGCTTGCTGCAGGTATCACAAATCTGGTAGGCATTGTCTTTCGCAAAACCATATACCGATAATAATTTATCACTTTTATGTGTCGATTTCCATAAGGCCGTTCCAAGGTCAATACTTATATATATTAAAAAGAG
>JBJXDV010000239.1:0-2922 GCA_046153465.1 Chitinophagaceae bacterium | reverse complement strand
CCCATAGTTTACATAAGCAGGTTGCAACTGATCAATAAGTAAACTTATATAATTTACATAAACATCAATAATTTTAGGATCGTTCACGGGTAATTGCCGCCAATAATTTTTGATACTGTCAGCAATCTTTGATTCAAGGTGATAGTCGGCTTTTTCTTTTCGGGTAAGGTTTAATGCGGCAACGCTTAAAAAAATTTTCTTTCCGGTAGCGGTTTTCGATTTTCTTCTTTGCACATCCTCTTGCAAAGCAACAGGCATTTCGGTTTGCTTAAAAATTTCTTCATAAGGTATACCATCATCAAAATGATGAGATACAATATCGCAGTGGTTATTGATAAAATCATAGGCATTGTTGATCTCTGCAACAGTAAAATCTGCTGGCCAGGGAGTAACACCCATATAAAAAAATCGGGTTTCCGAGATTGCCGGCTTTTTATTGCAAGAGCAAACTACCAAAAAAGAAAAAAGCAACATGAACAGACGCATAGTGATGGGTGAATATTTATTAATTAACGCTTGTTTGACGCGGGGATTGCGCCATTGGTTACAGTTTTTAATCTCAATTTAAGGTCCTTGTATATACGAAAAACCCCCGGAAAAGCGTTTTAAGTGGCTAATCTTATATTTAATCAAACCACATCTTATGAATCACAACTCTTTGAAGTTCAGTGCTAAAATTTTTATTTTTTCTTTGGTTGTTTTTATGGCGTCGTGTAAAAAAAATGCATCCGATAAAAAGGATAATTCTACAGAAGCCGCCGAGAACAATGCGTTTGCTGAAGCAACGTTTAATGATGTTACCACCCTGGTAGATCAGGCAGGTATTAATTCTAATGTGACATTTGGTACGCGACGAGGCGAGTTGCGTGATGGACAAATTGAAACAATGGGAACAGCAGGAGCAACCTGTGCCACATTAACTATCGATACTGTATCTAGCCCACATTCTATTACGATCGATTTTGGAAGTACAAATTGCCTTTGCCTTGATGAAAGAACCCGAAGAGGTAAAATTATTGCCACCTTTACCGGCAGATATCGTGAAACAGGAACTGTTATCAATATTACACTTGATAATTATTATGTAAACGATAATAAGATTTCTGCGACAAAAAAGATTACCAATCAGGGAAACAACCAGGCTGGAAACCAGGTGTATAAGGTGGAAGTCACTGGTCAGATCATAAAAGCTAATAATGGTGGTACTATAACCTGGAACAGTACTCGCTACCGCGAATGGAAGGCCGGAGCAAATACTCCTTTGAATGTTCTGGATGATGTATATGCGATAACAGGAGATGCTTCAGGAACAAATGCAAATGAAAGTAGTTATACCATTTCAATAACGCAGGAGTTAATTCGTAAAATGAATTGCCGTTGGTTTGAAACTGGAAAACTGGAATTAACCCAAACCGGGTTGCCAAAAATTAATCTCGACTATGGCACTACTGGTTGCGATGCGAATGCCACTGTTACTATATTAGGGATTAGTTACCCAGTAGAATTAAAATAATTTTTTTCATTGTTGTCCGGCTAAGATCATCTTAATATTATTAAAAGCCTTTTGCAGAGCGGGTTCTAGCCCCCTCTCCGCGAGAAGAGGGTTGAGGTGAGGCGACACTTGCAAATGAAGCATTTAACTTATTTAGTCGGACAACAATAAATTTTTTTATACTATTAAATAAGCCTGCACGCATGCGGGCTTATTTTTTTAGTTCAGCATTCTATTTAATCACGATTATTTTTTTCTGGGAGGTATGTGCGCTAAAATAGCCTAGTACATTATTATCAAGGTTTGATTCCGGATTAGCTGGCACCGTATTGTTGAATTGCAAATCTTCCAATCCTCGCAAATATCGGTAAATCTTTTTATCGATGCATTGCATTTCAACTTCCACCGTATCACCTGTTTTGAGCTTTAATTCCTCATCAATCATTTCATAAGTTATAGTTCCACCATCCTGAAACTGATCATTCAATAAAAAAATGGTGGTGCTTCTTTTACTATTCACAGTTTCAATAAACTGATAGTTATTCTCAATTGCTTTTGGGTCGTCGAATGCAGCACTTACAAATAGTACAGGCTTGGTGATTATAATTTTATCCTGTAAAAGTGTATCTAAGTTAATTGGGTTGGGGATAGTAGCCGAAGCGGTATATTTTTTTCCTTCAAGGTTTACCGTTAGTTGATAGGTTCTTCCCACAATACCAATAAGCGAAGCATTCCGATAAGTACCTTCAGGGTTTTCTGTCAAGGAATAATTGTTACCATCATTATCGCTTATTGTTACAATAGCTCCACGAATGGCAGGAAAACTACTACTATTGCTGAAGGGGACAGATTTTGTGATTTTTACTGTGGCAGGATTTCCACTGTTGTCTATAATTCCCTCAATAACTATTTTTGCATCCGCACTTTTTAAGTCTACATTGATTACTTTTTCGCAAGAACAGAAAAGTGAAATGATCAGGATAGCTAAAATTTTTAAATTATTTTTCATGTTGAGATTGGTATTTAGAATTTGAAATTCCAGCTTACGCTTGGAATAATTGAAAATAATGCTGTACGTAGCGCCTCTGTTTTTGTTGGATCGTTTTTATTATCTCTGAAAGTTATCGTAAAGGCATTTTGTCTTGCATAAGCATTGTATAATCCAAACGTCCAGTTACTTTTTAATTTTTTTGATTTGTTTCGTTTTCCTTCCAGAGTTGCTGCTACATCCATGCGATGATAAGCCGGCATACGATATCCATTTCTTTCCGTGTACAGAAGAACGGTTTGTCCGTTCGACTGATATTTTCCACTTGGAAAGGTTACCGCATTGCCCGTATTATATACCCAGGTGGCAGAAAAACTCCAGCGGTTATTCAAGGTATACATAGCTACTATTGAAACATCATGGGTTCTGTCTTGCCTTGCCG
>JBJXDV010000238.1:0-7953 GCA_046153465.1 Chitinophagaceae bacterium | reverse complement strand
GCAAGAGCGAATAACGAGGCCCTTGAAGATGCGGCTTACTTCTTTTGCCAACGACAATGGTAATGCGCCTAATCCTTCGGGTGGTGCGCAATCTTCTGCTAATGACTACCTGAATTTTCTTATTATGATACTAAATAGAGGAGTGTTTGAAGGTAAAAAAATTTTAAGTGAAGAATCTATTACTGAAATGCAAAAAGTTCAGATGGCTGATTTACCGATTAAATATTCACCCAAAGCGGCTGCGGGATTCGAATACGGGCTGGGAACATGGATACAGGAAAAAAATGTGGATGGAATAGCAACAATAGTTAGCAGCCCCGGATTTTTTGGTACATGGCCATATATAGACAATTGCCGTAAATACGCTGCTATCCTATTTGTAAAAACATTACTGGGCGAACAGAAAAAAGATATTGCTTTACAGTTTAAGGATTTGGTAGAAGAACAGATGGGGAAATGCAAATAAATTTAAAATGCAGCACATGAAGTACTACACTCTGCATCATTCGTATGCTGCCTGGTTCAGTAAAAAAATAGTTATAAGAATTTGACGACTCTCCTCCCATAATATTATAAGCCATCAAGGTTTTGAAAAATCAATTTCCAGATCACAGGGTTGTTATTGTACCATTGGTTGGCTTTTGCCTTTTTGTTCTTTTGTATTTGATAGCGACCGGCTATTATCCCGGTGGATCAAACAACGACCCCAGTACTCTTTACTTCAGTTGGCAACACAATTATTGGTGCGATTTATTGGAGACAACATCAAAAAACGGATTGGTGAATACCGCCCGCCCTGTTGCAATCAGCGCTTTGTTTGTATTAGGTTGCAGCATTGGCCTGTTTTTTTATTTCTTTTCAGCATTAGTTACTTCAAAATGGAGATTTCCTATTCGCTATTGCGGAATTCTATCTATAGTACCTATGCTCCTTTTGTTTATTGGCCCTCACGATCTTTTAATAAATTTTTCCGCGCTGTTAGCGCTAATTGCCATAGCATGTGCCTTATTAGTTTTGTACAAGGATGGGGCATATTCCGCTTTCTATCTCGGTACATTGTGCATAATCCTTTGTGTGCTTAACAACTATATCTATTACAATAATCATTTATTATTTCTATTGCCGGTTGTTCAAAAAATCAGTTTTCTAATTTTTTTGTTTTGGTTTACCTATGTAGAGTGGATTTTGTATAAGAAAGTTTGTAACCAGAAATTATTTAATGGCAAAGCCCGGCATGAACCGTAATGTAACAAAGGCATTCAAATTCTTAGTATTTATCAATCTCCAAACTGGAATAGATTGTACTTCTTTTAATAAAGTATTTCTTTCTTTGTTGAAACATACTGACATAGGGTTGACAATATAACGGCTTATTTTGCATATTCATAAAATGAAATAAATATGTCACTTATACTATTTTTTAAGAACCAATTGCAAAAAGAATCACTAGCAACCAAAAAAATGCTGGAGAGAATACCAGGCGATAAATTCGAATGGCAGCCTCATGCTAAAAGTATGAAGTTGGGGATTCTTGCTATTCATGTGGCTGAATTACCCACCTGGATTGGAATGGTTCTCAATACCAGCGAGCTTGATTTTGCTGCCAACAGTTGGCAACCGGCGCCCATTATTACTACCGAAGATTTATTGAAATTTTTTGAAAAAAATCTTGAAGAAGGCCTATCGCAACTTTCTAATGCCAAAGAAAAGCAATTACATGAATTGTGGACCATGCGCAATGGTGACGAGATTTATCTCACAGAAACGAAAGAAGATTTTTTGCGAACAACCCTTAGTCAGATCATTCATCATCGGGCTCAGTTAGGAGTGTATTTAAGATTGCTGGATATCCCAATTCCCGCTAGCTATGGCCCGAGCGCAGACGAACCAAGTTTTTCTTAAAAGGTATGTCAAGCTCAGCATCAAAATTTACCGGTAATAACTATGCGTTAATAATTTTCATACCGGTATTTGTTATTGATTATTTTAAATTCGTTTTTTGAAAGCGATATGAATTCGAAGTAAATCTTAAGCAAAAAAAGAATTTGAGCATAATTTATATATTTGCTTATGCGTGTAGAAACTCTAATTTCAATTGCGTCGGAAAAAGATATACAGGATTTGATATTGCTTGTAAATAGTACTTATCGCGGCGAAAGTTCAAAAAAAGGTTGGACCACAGAAGCCGAATTGCTGGATGGATTGCGTACAGATGAGAAATCGTTAAATGAATTATTTAAGAAACCCGGCTCGGTAATTTTAAAATGTACCAATGAAAAAAGCGAGATCATTGGGTGTGTAAATTTACAATCCCAAAAAACAAAACTATATCTTGGCATGTTAACCGTCTCCCCGGATTTACAAGGCGGTGGTATTGGAAAAAAATTATTGCAAGCATCGGAAGAATTTGCGATCGAAAATAATTTCCAGTATATTGTAATGACCGTTATTTCTGTGCGAAAAGAATTGATTGCCTGGTACGAAAGGCACGGATATGGAAAAACCGGTGAATCAAAACCCTTCCCTACAGGCGATCCTTCTTTTGGAATACCTTTAAAGCTTTTAGAGTTTATCGTATTAGAGAAAAAACTTCAACAGAGTAGATAAATAATAGTCAATTTCATTGAATCCTTTCTGTCTACACTGTTATTAACTGGCAACTAATCCTTACATTCGCAAAAAAATCAGAGTCATGGAGTTGAAACAACTGTTTGAGAAGGCTGCAGAAGAAAGTAAGGAACTTAGAGAAAAACCGAGCAACGATACCCTTTTACAACTTTATTCATTGTATAAACAATCTACTCAGGGCGATATTAATGTAGATCCACCCTCAAACCCTTTTGATTTTGTTAGTCGCGCTAAATTCGATGCATGGGCCGCACTAAAAGGAAAAACGAAAGAAATTGCTATGCAGGAGTATGTGGACCTAATCAATAAGCTGAAAAACTGATTGAAATTTCACTGGAGTTATTGCTTACTTTGAGTAGATCAACAAAAAGCTATCCTTCTGCTTAAAAAGCATCATACCACAACTCGCACAATTCCTTTTGCAATCGGAATTTTATACCTTTTTCTGGCGTTTGTGAGCATCCAATTCGATGATATTACTTTTGATGAACAAGATCATCTTAATTATGGAGTGAGTTTATTAAAAGGAAGTAGCAGTCGGCAACAAACAGGTGCAGATTTCAATACTACCATGCCGGTTAGTGTACTTAATGCGCTTCCGCGGGGAGTGCAGCAATTGTTTCATCCTTCGATGAAAAAAAATGACGGTGGAATAAATGATGTAAAATCCGGCAGGTACATTACAATCCTTTTTACCTTATGGTTACTCATTTATTTATATTTTTTTGGAAATGCCCTTGCCGGTCCAACCGCCGGTTGCTGGGCAATGTTATTAGGAGCAATTGATCCCAATATTTTAGCGCATAGCAGACTGGTTACAACAGATCTTTATAGTGCACTTTTTTTTGTTGCTGTTATTTTCCATTTGCACCAATGGTTAGCATTACGAAAAGAGCGTCACTTTTTTTACTGTTGTATTATGTTGGCAATTGCCCAATGCTGTAAAATAAATAATATATTACTTTACCCTATTTGCCTCTCAGCTATAATTGCTTATCAAGTAAAAAGTAGCGGGGAATTCAGGACAAAAAAAATTTTATGGAAAATTATTTTCTTTATACTAATCCATTTGCTGATCATAAATAGTGCATTCCTTTTTTATCACTCGGGAAAGGCGCTCGCATCTTACAATTTTAGAAGTAATTTTTTCAGCAATCTTCAATTTGGATGGTTTTCAAAAATCCCAATTCCATTACCACAATCTTTTATTGACACTTATGATCTGACTAAGTATGAATTGGAAAGCTTCAAAGGAACTGCTCAAAATTATTTAAATGGTGAATTGAGATACAAAAATGGTTTCTGGAACTATTATTTAGTTTGCTGGGTTGTAAAAACTCCACTATCGGTTCAGTTATTAATTATAGCTACTATAGTTTCATCTGTATTAAAAAAGGCTTTTCGCAGGCAGTCAATTTTATTCCTAATTATCCCTATTTTAATATCATTTATATTTCTAAGTAATTCATCCGTTCAATCCGGGTATAGGTACTTACTTCCTGTATTATCCCTCTCGCTAATTGCGGCTGGCATCTTTATCCAAAAAATGGTTAATCGATTGCCGTCCTATTCAGCAACAATACTCGTTTTAGTATTGGGTTATCCGGCCCTGGCAAACATCAAAAATTTTATCGCATATACCAGTGAGTGGCAATGGCCGAAGAGGAATGCTTATCTATACTTATCTGATAGTAATTTAAATTGGGGTCAGCGGCAAAAAAAAATTCAACAGATTTTACAACAAAATCCCACGTACCTGTTTGAACCAGACTCCCCCGACACTGGAAAAATCGTTGTAGATATTAATAAACTCACCGGCATCATAGAAAACGAAAAATATAAATGGCTCCGTAATAACCACAATCCGATTGCAGTGATTGAGGGATGTTACTTATTATATGATATAAGAATTATTCCTTAGCAGAAGTCACTATTGCCGACTAAGAACTGTTTTATAATGTTCAATGAACGTACTGCCAATAACAGAATAATTGAACTTTTCTTTTGCAGTTAATGAAATTTGAAGACGGTTATAGCTCCGATAATTATCCATCAATTCAACCATAGCGTTTGCCAGACCCTGTACATCTTCCGATTCAACCAATACTCCATTGCTGGTATCAATAACTTCGGTTATTCCGCCTACCCTACTGCTTATGACTGGTAGCCCACAACACAATGCCTCGAGTACGACACATGGAAGATTTTCAAAACGACTAAACAATACAAACGCTGACGATTTATTCATTGCACTTGCTACTTCCCTGTAGGAAACGGCAGGCTGAATAGAAACAATTTTTCCAAGCTTTAAGGCATTTACCAGATCAAACAAATATTCGTCTTTATTCCCCAATAATAGTAATTTAAAAGTATAGCCCTTATCCGCCAGAACTGCCACTGCCCTCAATATACCTTCGGGGTTTTTTTGATAATTAAGGTAAGACACATGTAAAAACCGAAACACATCAGGCTGATTATTTTCATAATAAAAAAAGTCGGTATTCACCACATTAGGAACTACTTTAAATGAAAGTGGAACGAAAGAAGTATTCACAGTATTACCAAGGTCGTTGGTTACCGGTAAAAATAGGTTGGCCTTTTTCAGAATTTTTTTATTCAGTAACCTGTAAAAAAAATCTTTGTCGTATATATTAGGAACACAATTTTTATAATAGCCTGCCCAATGCTCTGTTACGACATAAGGAATTTTATATTTTCTTTTAAGGAACAGCGCTGCCAATCCGGCTTTCATAGCAACATGCACATGTGCAATATCAGGCAATCCATACTCAGCAATAATTTGTGCGATTATTTTCTTTTGAAGCCTCAGGTAAGTTGCATAAGAATATAGTTTTTCAAAAAATGAAATCTTACTTGATCTTCCGTAGTAAGCCCTGTAGACAATTATACCATTTTCCGTTGTCTTAATAATTTCAGTTTGTCCGTTCCGGATATTTTCATCTTTTACCACAAAAACAACAAAAGTACTAACACCGGCACCCGCTGCCTCTACATGCCTTACTACAAAATCTCCTGCAGATTCATCCATCCGACCTGGATACCAACTAGCGAGTACCAAAACTTTCATTCAAGTAAAAATTTACCAAGCAATAAGTAAAAAAAACAAAAATAATGGTTATTCATTTGTAAATACAACGAGCTGCCAAACAGTAAAAAAAATTACCTTTAAGGCTGAGCATACTTCAACCACGAAAAATAAATAATGCAAATTGACCTTAGAAAGTACCTTGTTTGTCCATTAAGTCAAACCGAACTCGAATTTATTTCCTGCCGCGAAAAGTTAAGCCAGCCTGGAGATCAATGGCAGGATGGTTTACTGTTTTCCGGTACCGGCTGGATATACCCGGTTATTGGTTCCATACCAAGAATGAGTATTGAATCGTGTATAGAGTATAAAGAATTTATTCTAAAAAACTTTCCAGAGCATGAGTTATTCTACCGAACTGCTTTCAAGGAAAAAGAAGCACTCGTTTCAATAGCATTAAAAAAAAATTATAAAACAAAAAATAGCTTTTCGTTCGAATGGAAAAATTATGATTTTGAGCAAGGCAAAACCTGGGGCAAAGAAAAATCTGGAATATTGGAGCGTTTTCTTATCGAAACCGGTGAATCCCTCGAAACGTTGAAAGGTAAAGTAATATTTGATGCTGGGGCGGGAAATGGGCACCTCGATCTAATTCTTGCAGATGAAGATATTTTTGTAATTGCAATGGATTTCTCCAAATCTGTAGAAAAAATTGCCCTTGCAAATAAAAGTAATCACCTTTTTCTTATTGAGGGCGATATTCAATTTCCCCCAATACGTTCGAACAGTTGCGATATTATCCAATGCAGTGGCGTGTTAATTCATACAAACAACACCAGAAAATCGTTTGAAGTATTGACGCGTTGCGTAAAACCAGCAGGAAAGTATAGTGTTTGGTTGTATCGTATACGAAAGGATAAGATTCATACTTTTCTATTATTTGTAAGAGAATTAATGAAGCCGTTACCTTTATCAGCTAAAATTTGGATTTGCAGAATATTATTCTTTCCTCCATCGTTCCTTATAAAAAAAATGAAAAAAAATAAGGAGTCCGTTACTGAAATGATGACCAGTTTGATTGATTTTTTTACTCCTGAGTTTAGGTGGGAGCATGATAAGGAAGAAGTAAAATCGTGGTTTGTTGATGCTGGTTTCACGTCAATTGCTATCACTGCTTCGGACACTTTTGGATATAATATTACCGGAAAAAAAATTAAGTAGGCGCAGCATTTCCCGTTGATACATTCGATTTATGACAAGTATTAACCCTTGTTATTTAGAATTCGTTGTTTTAACCAATACCAATCACCTTTTTTGATTAGAAGAAATTGAAGGAAAGATAACTGTTGATCCTTATGAAAAATGTAAAACATAAAAATAGCATATACCAGGTATCCAACGCTACTCGCAATAGCAGCTCCGGAATTACCAAAAATCGGGATCAGCAGGTAATCTAATACCAATATGAATAGCAATGCTAACAACGCTCCTTTTAAGTTCACGATAACTTTGTTCTTACCAGCATAATAGGCTGTGATCAGGCTATGAATTGAAAGAGCCAGTATACCAGGAATTAATAAAATAAAAGGCATGTACATACCCGAAAAACTTTCTCCATATAAAAATGGAAACAAAACCTTTCCAACAACAAAAAGTATTGTGAGGATAATCACGTAAGATGTAAATATTACCCTGCTTAATGCAGCTAATTTTTCATTTAATTGTTTTACATCACCTTTAGCTGAGGTTGGAAAAATTATAGTTCCGAGGAACGTTGGGAATACCATAAATATTTGCACAAGCTTAGAAACCTGGATATAATTTCCAAGATCTTTGTCCTGCCAGAAATAATTTATAAACCAGTAATCGACCCTGTAAACCAAAAAGAAAACAATATTAGTACTTAACGAAAGCACAGCATATTTCAATATCAGCTTTACTTCAAAAAAATCGGGTAATTGAAACCGAGGCCTTGTTATGTTACGCCATGAATAACCCACTAACAGGATCGCCTGAATAAAGACGACGAGAAAATTTGCCTTAATTGAATAATTACTTGAAAGCTCATCTTCATTAACAGACTCGGAAATCACAGCTTTTGATAAAATTCCAGACAAAACTATAATCAGGAAAAATATAAGCAATACATTCATCAGCAGTAAAAGAAAACTATACATGGTAAAATTGTGCTGTACCTGGAAAATGGCCGTGGAATTATTAATCAGTAGAAATGAAAAAATATACCCGGAGAGCCATAGCAGATTGTATTCTTTCATTAA
>JBJXDV010000237.1:0-14915 GCA_046153465.1 Chitinophagaceae bacterium | reverse complement strand
TTTCTTCGAAGTGGATTGAATTCTTGATCCCGGTTACGATTGTAATTACGGCTCTAACCAATGTATTTCAGAAGAAAACAATTATTCAATCTAAGTTTCCGGCGATCTATTTTCTGGCTCTATTCTTCGGACTCATTCATGGCCTTGGATTTTCGAATTACCTGAAGGCTTTATTGGGAAAAAATGAAAATGTTCTGGTACAATTAGTAGGATTTAATATTGGGCTGGAGGCTGGCCAATTGTTAATTGTAGCTGCCGTTCTACTAATAACATTTAGTTGTATTCGATTCTTTAAAGTGAACCAACGGGAGTATATTGTTTTATTGTCGGGTGCGATTTTTGGAATAGCTTTAATGATGGCGATTGAAAGAATTCCGTGGAGAAAGGAAAAAAAAGCTGTGAGCAACTATTACCAGTTGAACATAGAAAATAAACATTTTACTACATAAACCATTTCACATTTATAAACTACGAACAACATGAAACGTTTCTTCAGTTCTTTATGCCTGTTGTGTTTGGCAAACGGTTTGATTCTGGCACAAAACATCCAGAACAATCCAAATTCCAATCACGGCAACAAATTTGAGCAGTTAGGGGGTATTTTACCTACTCCAAATGAATATCGTACCGCAAGTGGTGCACCTGGTACAAAATACTGGCAGCAGCGATGCGATTATGATATTAAGTGCGAGTTGGATGAAACAAACCAAACTTTAAAAGGAAGCGAGTTGGTAACTTATTTTAATAACTCGCCGGATGAATTAAGATACTTATGGTTACAAATGGACGAAAATCAGCACAGCACACTTAAAAATGCCGATTATCAAACTGCTTCAAGCATGCCGCGTCAGTTAAGTGATGCTGCTGTTACCCGCTATGAAGAAGCCAAAAATGATAATGGCTATGGATTTAATATTACAAAATTGACGGATGCCCTTGGAAAATCTTTAAAGTATACGGTTAATAAAACAATGATGCGTGTGGAGTTACCCGTTCCTTTAAAACCCGGACAAAAATTTATGTTTAACCTCGATTGGAATTATAAAATTGTGGATCGAATGAAATTTGGCGGAGCAAGAGGAGGATATGAATATTTTCCGGAAGATGGCAATCATCTATTCACGATGGCGCAGTGGTATCCCCGGCTTTGCGTATATAGCGATGTGGTAGGTTGGCAGAATCACCAGTTCACCGGCCGTGGAGAGTTTGCCTTAACCTTTGGAAACTTTAAAGTTCAAATGACCGTTCCTGCTGATCATATTATTGGATCAACCGGTGAATGTTTGAATTATGCTGCAACACTAACTCCTGCACAGCTTGCCCGTTGGCAAAAAGCACAAACATCTAAAGAACCGTTGGAGATTGTAACGCTTGAAGAAGCGAAAAAATCGGAAGCTCAAAAATCGAAAGCTAAAAAAACATGGATCTACAAAGCGGAAAATGTACGCGACTTTGCCTGGACCAGCAGCCGCAAATTTGTTTGGGATGCAATGCCTGTAATTATTGAAGGCAAAAAGATTATGGCTATGAGTTTTTATGGAAAGGAAGCTTATGGTTTATACCGAAAGTTATCAACCAAGGCAGTTGCACATACTATTAAAACGTATTCAAAGTTTACGATACCCTACCCTTATCCGGTAGCTCAAAGTGTGGAAGCATCCAATGGAATGGAATATCCAATGATTTGTTTTAATTACGGGCGCACGGAAAAAGATGGCAGTTATAGTGAAGGAACAAAATATGGAATGCTTGGAGTTGTTATTCATGAAGTGGGCCACAACTTCTTCCCGATGATTATTAACAGCGACGAACGTCAATGGAGCTGGATGGATGAAGGTCTGAATTCTTTTGTAGAATATTTATCAGAAGAATTATGGGATAACAAATTTCCTACAAGAGGAGGACCAGCCTGGACGATTACGGATTATATGAAATTACCAAAGGATCAACTGGAACCAATTATGTCGAACTCTGAGAACATTGTTGGTTTTGGTCCTAACGCTTATACTAAACCGGCAACTGGTTTAAATATATTGCGTGAAACCATTATGGGGAGAGAGCAGTTTGATTATGCATTTAAAGAATATGCCCGTCGCTGGGCGTTCAAGCATCCCGAGCCGGCCGATTTATTTCGTACTATGGAAGATGCAAGTGGTGAAGATTTAGATTGGTTTTGGAGAGGTTGGTTTTTTGGAACCGATGCCTGCGATATGGCCATTGATACCGTAAAATATTTTACAGCAGATTTAACTAAAGAGCCAACCGAAGTTAAAGAGAATACTACCATGCGTTCTCTTCCTAAACCACAGGGAAGTACGTTTGATGATATATCAAAAATCAGGAACCGGGAAGATAAGAACATAACCTTTGCTTCGGACGTTGATACGGCTATCCAGGATTTCTATTACAGGTATAATCGTGGCCTTGAAAAATATGATACATCTAAATATGCGGTAACATCTCCTAGCAGTTCTACTGAGGCATTGGATGAAGCCACAAAAACAAAAATGGCAGGTAAACATTTTTATGAAATTACCTTCAGCAATAAAGGCGGATTGGTAATGCCATTGATTGTTGAATTTACGTTCAAAGATGGAACCAAGGAAGTTGATCGCATACCCGCGCAGGTATGGCGATTGAATGAAAGTAAGGTTACGAAAGTATTTATGAAGAATAAAGAAGTAGCCAGTGTTAAATTGGATCCGATGAAAGAAACAGCCGATATCAATGATAAGAATAATAATTGGGGAGAAATTGCTGCTTCCTCTAAATTTACCACGTTTAAGATGAAACAGGGCGGAGCCGTACGCGGTCAATCGCAAGGCATTAATCCAATGCAAAAAGCTGAAGAGAAAAAGAAAGCATTCTAAATAAAAAATAAAATTTATTTAACAAGAAACCCTGGCAAAGAGCCGGGGTTTCTTGTTTTGTTAGTTATTAATTTCCAGGAATGATTAGCTATGTCAGTTCTGCCCGGGTTCTTATAAGGGGTTGCTTATGTTCTTTGTCTAATGGAAATAAAAATAAAATCGGAATTGCCAGCAGTATAGTAAATGATGCCATTAAATTAAACCAGCAGACTATTGCCGCGGCTAAATAAAATGTCGGCGCTATTAAATAAGAAAGCTTTACATTTTTTAAAACGTTCGTTTTATCATATTCAACCTTTAAATAATTTTTTGCAACATATGAATACATATAACAAAGGGTTAAACTTACTAAAAAAATATTGCCGCAAAAAATGTAACCGAAATTGGGTTGTCACTATTTTTGCCCAAAAAAGAAGCCGTAAAAGGTATTAAACAAATATCTCGCGCAAGCATGTCTTTTTTCGAATCTCGATTTATGTATTAGTATGTTCAGATACTGGCGCAGGTGTTTTCCGGTTAGTGGTACAATTTTAGAAAATAAGAAATCAAGGAAAAATAACCACGCAATATCCCCCTAATTAAAAATCGCTCTTGTGCCCGCTGGGTGACTGGTTTTAATGTATGTTCGATATTGCCAGGCTTTCGTTAATCGTAATTTTTAAAGCCTATTTTATTTCTTGGAAGCATTGGTTTGTTTTGTTTATCTAGCAGCTCTTTTAATACCAAAAAAATATTCTCGATGTCTTTATTATTCACCTTTACTTCTTTTTCGAGTTTACCCAATTGTACTAATATTTCGTTATGAGTAAGTGCATATTCTTTCAACTTTGTAAACACTCTTATAATTCTAATATTTACTTCAATAGCTACATCACTATTTAAAACACTTGATAACATTGCTACGCCCTGTTCGGTAAAAGCAGTCGGCAACTTTCGCCTTCCTCCCCAACTTGAGGTCGCATTTTGCGACTTCAAGTTTTCATACTCCTTCTCGGTAAGCGTAAACATAAAATCTTTGGGAAACCTCTTTATATTTCGTTTTACCTGCTCATTTAACCGTTTTGTTTCTACTTTGTACATTTCTGCCAAGTCCTCATCTAACATTATTTTTTGTCCTCTTACAACATAAATACGATTCAATATTTTTTGCTCCATTACCAATATTTGTACTTCTTTTTTTGCCATACCAGCCATTTTTATTTTATACGCATTTTAGTGAGCAATATAATTTCTATGGCTTATTTACAAAAAGGAATTTAACGCTACTAAAAAAGAAAAAACAGATCAGTGTGTACTTACTATGGCTGCTTAAATTTACCTCCGATGTATCTTGAATACATACAACTATGGGAGATTTTTTTTCTTTGCAGCTTGTTTTTATAACCCTCATTTATTAAACCGAAAAAAATCCGTCTTGCGCAAGCGTCTCGCATGTGGCGTCCATAATTAAATTACATAACTCAATTTTCAGAAGACCTTTTCTTACAGAGAATTTTTATTCCCAGCTATTACAATCCTTTTGTATTCTTTTAAATTATAAAATAAACTCAATATACAACCGCAAAACTGATAAAATATAATTTGTTGTTATCGCCAAACGTATATTTCCTACTCATACACCTATACTAAAAATTATTTAGGTAAGGCGCAAGCGAGACGTTCTGCACAAGGTTTGTATTTTATATGGTTGCGCTATAGGGCCCGGTCCACCAGGAGCATATTATCTTAATAATTATTTAAGATTTTTTATCCAGAAAATGAGGTATTTTTATTGCTACAGACTAAAGAAACATTATGAAAAGTAGTATAATGGCATTATGCCTGTTGTTTTCGGTAACACTATTCGGACAAGAAACCGTTACCGAAAAATTTCAAAAGATTGGAACCGTTCAGCAAGCGCAGCAATTTATTGCAGCCAACCCCGAACTAAAACCAGCCTTGCTAAATCTTTCGGCCGGAAAAGACACGGCGCTTATTGAAAAAAGACTATTGCGCCAAAAGAAAGGAGATATCTTCTCTGTTGGGTATGTGACTTATAAAGTCATCGAATCATCCGACACTACAGACTTCCGCGCAAACTATATTTTCCTGGATGGGGGGTCCTACTCCAAGTCCGAAATTGATAGCCTCAAAAAACTAATAGTACAAAAAGCCAATGCCGGATCCACATTCGAACAACTCTCAGATCAATACACGATGGATGGAAACAAAACGCATGGAGATACCGACTGGTTTTCCGGGCTATACTCCTTTCCAAAAGAATTTCAAGATGCAGTTCAGAATCATAAACGCGGAGAAATTTTCTTTGTGGATGTTCTGGAAAAACAATGGCATTATATCGTTAAAAAAACATACGATGACAGAGTGAAGAAAGACATCGTCGTACTGCGGGCTAACGGCAGATAGGAATATACTAATTGGTATGGGGAATTCCGCATAAGCTCAATCGAAATCTCTGAATAATATTTTCTTATACCCCCGCTTGCGCAAGCGTCCTTCTTTTTCAAATCGCAATTTATGGATTAGTTCGTTCAACTGCCTGAGCAAATGCTTTTCCGGTTAACGGCACTAGTTTAGAAAATAAATTCAATGGCAACACAGATTGAACAGATAGAACGGATATTCGCTGATTGCATTGATCTGTTCTTTTTCCCCCTCAGAGTCTCTGCTAACGGGCTTGTGTGTGTGCCAGAGGATTTTGCGATAGTAAATTATATAACTTCTCTATTAACCATTTCTCTTCGTCCCGTCATAAAGTAAAGGTGCTAAAACAACATTTTGTATCTGGTGCCGAGGAGTCCTTTGTATTCCCCGCAGTGTCTCTCCTTATAAGGCATTTCTCTCTTTACTGTCATAAAGTAAAGATACTAAAACAACATTTGCACCTGGTGTCGCAGGGTCATCGGCTAACTTAGAAAGGCAGGTGAAAGATGCAGCGGAGAGGAAAGTAACTTGGCCTTACAAATTATTTTGGCAGGGCAAACACGGGACGCTGCCAGTTTTAATAGTTAGATACTTGCCTATAGAAGTTTTCCTTTATCAACCGATTGATTGAAATTATTTGGGACGAGTGATTGAATGAAGGGAATAAACGTCAATCGTTTGCATCATGTTTGGGCACTATTATTGCGCCACATTTAATAATTGCCGTTAAAATTATTATTGACTCACATTCGTATACTGGTTATTCTTCGTTAGAAATACAAACGAATTTCTGACTGATCCGTCTATAGTTAAATAAATACAGCGTATTAATTTAGTAATAATAAAATTCAAATTATGAAAAAGACAATTACACTTATTTCATTTTGCTTTCTGATGTTCCCGGTAATAACACAGGCCCAAACTGTTCTTGAATATTATGTTGATGGATCGAGCAGCACCAATGGCATCGGTACTTCCACGGCTCCCTGGAATAAAATTTGGTATGCCGTTAACAGAACAAGAGATACTACCAAAGAAGCGATTGTGTATATTAAAAGAGGCGTTTATACTATTGACTCAACTAATTTTTTATCACAATTATTCATTGGCAGTAACAATGGCGGCGCTAATGGAAAATATTTAACCTTGCGCCCCTATGTGGGCGATGAAGGCAAGGTGTTTATTGATGGAAGTAAATTAGCTACTACTGCCTTCTACCCAAATATGCTTATCATTAGCGGGGCCAAATACGTGAAATTAAAAAATCTCGTATTCCGAAGTTTGAAAAATACAAATGGTTATGTGATTAATGTGCAAAACGCACAAAATATAGAAATAAGTAATTGCGTTTTTGACACACTTCGCTGGACCACTACCGTTGCTGAGTATGGTTACCCCACGGTTAATAATCTCAGCAATTTTGTAGATGCTATTTACCTCGCTAACAATACCGGTGTAACCATTGCCAATGATACACTACGAAATTCGGCTCCTGGTTGGGGTGAGTTTGTTAGAGATGCTGGTGGCAATACTGCTATCAACACCTCAGGTTTAATTACTGCGACTAGTAACCCTGTTGCGTCTAACTATTATGTTGCTCTTACAGGTAATGATACAACAGGAAGTGGTTCTATTGCCAAACCCTGGCGCACTATTAAAAGAGCCAATGATTTGGCCGGCATTAACTACACCTATTTACCATCAAGGTTGATTAATGCCCCTGTAACCATTCACCTGCGTAGCGGCAGGCATAAACCTTCCGTAAATGGAATCTTTATTGGGTCTAATCGCGGTACCAATAACCAATGGTTTACCATTCGTAACTATCCGGGCGAAAATGCCATTATAGATGGTAGTAATATTACCGCTAAATTTTCGGCACTTATATCTATAACGGATGCAAAAAATATTCGCATTGAAGGACTGAAATTTACTAAAATGACAAATGATTCCGCGTTACAAAATGCTTCCCCCTCAATAGGAGTAAAAGACACGCGGTTCGGTATCATTGTTAGTGGCAAATCGTCTAACATTATCATAAAAAAGAATGAGATATATGATTTGGCGTGGACAAGAAATACTACTAAACAAATGATTCCGCAACCAACCGATAACCTGAATCCACTCGTGGTGTTGGGAACAACGGATACGGCTATCCGCAATGTGATTATTGATAGCAATACTGTTTATAATAATGTTCCCGGTTACTCAGAGGCTATTGCCGTTAATGGTAATGTGGATTCGTTTGCAGTAAACAATAACCTGGTATTCGATAATGCCAATATTGGAATAGTAGCAGCCGGTAATTATCAGTGGATTGTGGACGACCCGAACTTTACTGTTACTACTCCCAATAATTTTTCCAAAAATGGATTTATCCGAAGCAATACTGTATACCGAAATATTTCACCGGTTGCCGTATCGGCAGGTATTTATTTAGATGGTTCGCGGAACGTTTTGGTGCAAAATAACGAATCGTATAATAATGGAACCGGTATGTCAATTGGAAATGAACAACCGAATAGTATCAGCGGCTATCATGTAATCAACAGCAATGTTTTCCGGGATAACTTAACAGCGGGCTTGTATTACGGAAGCAATAATCCAACTTCCTGGGTAGAACGTTGTACAGTAAAAAACACTACAATACAAAACAACTTTATAATAGATCCGGTATTAAGAGCAAGAGCCAATAACCAATATGGTATTACCGACGCCTCTCAACGCTATCCCGAAGTATTTATTTACCGGCTGCGGAATAGTAAATTCGAGCAGAACACCATTCAATCCTTATCGAATTTTGCTTTAGGGTTGTTCCTAACACAATCAACAGATACCTTAAGATATAACGATTACCAGGTGCTTAGCAACACTGCCTGCCAGGCCATTTTTTTACAGGATAAAAATAATGATGGCGCGATTTCCGCAGTTGATTCGGTTTACCAAAGTTTTCATCAGTATGCCAAAAAATCGGGGTATGATCAAACTTCCTCCTGTGAGGGCCAGAACTACAATCTCAATGGATGTGGTACCACCCCCCTTGCAAACAGAGGTACCGGTACCGTAATAACGGATATCACTGATATCAGTAACCGTAACAGTAACAGTTTCATGTTATATCCTAACCCAATTATAAACAGTTTATCAATTCAAATGAGTATACCTAAAAGTTCAGTAGTGCGCATAGATGTGTTGGATCTTTCTGGCCATTTGCTCTTAAGCCAGAAACATGAATTAACAAAGGGCCTGCACACAGTAACCTTATCTAGTCTAAAACAAAAGCTGCCATCCTCGGGTGTATATTTATTACGCGTGACAACCCCTTATGAAATCAGGAATACGAAGTTTCTGGTACAATAAGTAGGGATCATTTGATTATCTATTGAAAACAATGATTGCACAAGTCCGTCCTAATCTGTTCAATCTGTTCACTCCGTGTTGCCATTGTATTTCTTCTTTTATGCAATTGCAACACGGAGTATACAGATGCGACGAATATTTACCGATTTCAGTGGTCGGTTCTTACCTGTTCTATCGGGTATATCGGTGATGCTATTGCATTAAATATTAACGGAGTAGTTTACGTGCCATAACTGGTAGTGAAGTAATTCACCATTGCTACCCGGCATCCCACTACAGTTGCATCAGCATTCCGCGATTATTCAATTCAGGGTTACCTTTAGCATCCTTTAAATATCAATGCTACGAAAACTACTACAAAGGGTATCCAGAAAAAGACAAATGATTTTTTCATGAAGCGTTGATTTGGTTGTTAATCATTTTGTTTATCTTTTTTAGTAGCCGATGTTGAATCACTGCTCTTTTTTTTACGACCACTTTCTTTTAATGAACGGTCAATGATCCATTCTATTTGCCCGTTCACACTGCGAAATTCATCACCTGCCCACTTTTCGAGAGCCTTATAAATTTCTTCATCGATGCGTAACACAAAATTCTTTTTTACCGCCATGGGTAGTATTAAGGAAAATTATTAGTAAAGTGATCCGGTATTAACTACTGGCTGCGCACCTCTCTCTCCACACAAAACAACCATCAGGTTACTTACCATCGTGGCCTTCTTCTCCTCATCAAGATGAACAATGCCTTTTTTAGAAAGCTGCTCCAGGGCCAACTCTACCATGCCCACAGCTCCTTCTACAATTTTGAAGCGGGCAGCTACAATGGCAGTAGCCTGTTGGCGCTGCAACATGGCACCGGCTATCTCCGCCGAGTATGCGAGATGACTGATTCTGGCTTCCTTAATAATTATTCCTGCAGGTGCCAGTCTTTCCAATAGCTCTTTTTCCAATAAAGCATTTACAGCATCTCCACCACCCCTTAACGTTATAGTGGCCGTTTCATCTTCCATATGATCGTACGGACAAGTTGTTGCCAAATGCCGAACCGCGGCCTCACTTTGAATTTTTACATAATGATTGTAATCGGCCACCTCAAAAGCAGCTTTATAGGTATCGCTAACCTGCCATACAATTACAGCAGCAATTTCAATGGGATTACCCATTTTATCGTTTACTTTCAGCTTGGCACTTTCCAGGTTTTCGGAACGCAACGATATTTTATGTCTTGCGTAAAATGGGTTCACCCACATTAATCCATTCTCTTTTACAGTTCCGACATACTTACCAAAAAATACACAAACCCAGGAATGATTGGGATTTACCACCATTACACCTTTAAATAAAAAGACGCCCAATAGTATAAGCAGAATAGCAATAAAGATTGCCATACCATTTTCCCGGTTGGCATTAGCCGTTATAACAATCAATACAATACCGCCAATAAAGGAAAGCAGCGAGAACAATAATGCCAGATATCCTGACATCGGTTTTAATGATTTTTCCATACAGTTAAAGTTTGAGTGATATCAATTTGATATCAAATATACATCAAACTCTGATTTCACCAAATTTTTTTAAAACAATTTTTTACCGGCTGGGTAATAAACTAAATTGCCACCGCAATAGCCGATGGCAATTCCTTGAATTATATTTATAATTTGCTGGTTAAACTTGGTTCTCTTAAAATAGCTAAAGACTTCAGGCTAAAGGCTCCGGGCTACAGGCTTTTCCGACTTCTCCCGGCTCCAGACTTCTTTACTCATTCGGCTTCTGGCTACAGGCTCAGCACCAAACTACATACTCCCGACTCACCCACCTCCCGTACTTCCATCTTTTACTTTTACTTTTTTCTTGCCGGAATTTTTCTTTTCAAAATCTAATACTTCCTTTGGCTTTGCAATTACTTTTTTTTCTCCTTTCGGAGTAGCCGTTGCCGTAGGATTCGATTCTAATTTGCCCAGTGTATATAATTCTGTTCTGATCACAACACCGGTTTCGGGGTCATAATATTTCCATTGTCCATGTTTGATAGCAGCTCCCTCATTCTTAATAATTACCTGGCGGTAGGTATCCAGCTTATCCGGATCTTCTACATCAATCGTATCATATTCCTTATCCGGATTCAATGCTTTCCATTCCTGTTCTAAACGCAAATCGCCATGAATTGTAAAATATTTACAAACCCCATCTTTTAATCCCCATTTATAATTTTCGACGCCAACGATATCACCCGATAAACTAAATAGTCGCCACTCACCTTCTTTCCGGTCGTATTTGTACCAACCCTCTTCTTCATAACCTGGTTCTCCGCGAACGGATTCATACCGATGAGTCCAGGGTCCCTGCTTTCTTCCCTTCATATCAAGCCTATTAAGCGTATCGCCATTCGCATTTAAGATATAATCTTTCCATTGGGAAAAACCATTTACAGAAATCAACAGCAGGAAAAACAAAATACAACGCATGTTTTGTATGTTTATAGTTATAATAACGAAAACCTAACCGCTTTATGATGTCAAAATTACTGCAATACCCTTGCCGGGTTGCAGGTTTAACAAGCCTGTTAATAATTACCAGTTTTCAGCATTCTTTTTCGCAAATAAAGGCTACACCGGGAGCAGACCGTTTAAAAACCGTTCAGCAGCATAAATTACTTGATCATAAATCAATGCTGAAAGAGGTGAAGTTCAGGAATATTGGTCCTTCGATCATGAGTGGCCGGGTAGTTGACCTCGATGTAAACCCCGAGGACCCTACCGAATTTTATGTGGCATATGCCTCCGGAGGTTTGTGGTATACTATTAATAACGGACAAAGTTTTGTTCCGGTATTTGATAATGAAGATATACTTACCATTGGCGATATTGCTGTTAACTGGAAAACAAAAACGATCTGGATCGGAACCGGTGAGGTGAATAGCAGCCGTTCCTCCTATGCCGGGATGGGCATCTATAAAAGTAATAATAACGGAAAAAACTGGGAATGGGTTGGGTTACCCGATTCACATCATATTGGAAAAATTCAATTACATCCCTCAGATAACAACACGGTATGGGTAGCTGCCCTCGGCCATCTTTATTCTCCAAATAAAGAACGGGGTGTTTATAAAACAACGGATGGTGGTAAAACATGGAAACAAACCTTATACATTGATGATAATACAGGTGCTATTGATATTGATATAAATCCTTCTAATCCTGATGAATTATTTGCGGCTATGTGGTACCGTACGCGCAGTGCCTGGAACTTTGAAGAAAGTGGTAAAACAAGCGGCATTTATAAAAGTATCGATGGAGGAAATACCTGGCAACTCACTACAAAAGAAGGTATGGGTTTTCCTACAGGCGATGGTGTAGGTAGAATTGGAATTGTTGTTTATCCTAAAAATCCTCAGATCGTTTATGCCATTGTAGATAACCAGGCGCATAAACCGGATACTTCTTCTACCAAAAAAATAGATACAGCCTATAGGTCAAGCGATTTTAAGGAACTGACTAAAGAAAGTTTTGCATTGCTGGAAGATAAAAAACTCGAACAGTTTCTTCGTCGAAACCGATTTCCTGCGAAGTATACTTCGGCCATCGTAAAAGAGATGGTAAAAAACGAAAAAGTAAAACCAACGGCAGTATATGATTACCTGAATGTAAACGATGGTTTTGTTAATACCGGAATTTATGGGTGCCAGGTATACCGAAGTGATGATGCCGGAAAAACATGGAAAAAAACCCACGAAAAGGATATTGGTATTTATTCAACCTATGGTTATTATTTTGGAAAGATATATGTATCGCCCTACAATGAAAATAAAGTTATCATTTTCGGTGTGCCCTTACAGCTTTCGTATGATGGAGGAAAAACATTTAAAAATATTGACAAAGGAAATGTACATGCTGATCATCATGCTATCTGGATCAATCCAAAAAAGGATTCGCATATTATTAATGGGAATGATGGCGGCGCCAATATTACTTATGATGATGGTGCAACCTGGTTTAAATGCAATACGCCCCCGGTGGCTCAGTATTATGCAGTAACTACCGATGATGCTAAACCGTATAATGTTTATGGCGGGTTACAGGATAACAATGTTTGGTACGGCCCTTCCAATCATAAAGAAGATATTGGATGGATTGATAACGGCGAGTATGCCTACAAATCGCTGGTTGGTGGCGATGGCATGCAGGTGCAGGTGGATACGCGGGATAATGTAACTACTTATGCAGGTTCTCAGTTTGGCAATTATGTTCGAATGAACCGCCTTACACGCACCGATCGAAAACCCATTCGCCCCTCTCATGATTTGGGAGAAACCCCACTTCGTTTTAATTGGGAAACACCGATTGTACTTAGTAAACACAACCAGGATATCATTTACTATGGCACTAATAAATTTCACCGTTCATTAAATAAAGGAGATAATTTAGAAACACTTAGTAATGATCTTACCAATGGGAAAAAAGAAGGCGACGTACCTTTTGGAACATTAAGTACAATTGCTGAATCGCCAATGAAATTTGGTTTGTTATATGCCGGAACGGATGATGGCAATTTGCATATTACATTCGATGGCGGCAATACCTGGAAAAAAATTAGTCAACAATTACCGCAGGGATTATGGGTGAGCCAGGTTACTCCATCTCAACATAAAGAAGGAAGAGTTTATATTACATTAAATGGTTACCGAAGCGATCATTTTCTTCCTTACCTTTTTGTAAGTGAAAATTATGGCGAAAGCTGGAAGGCACTGGGTAAAGACCTTCCTTTTGAACCCTTGAATGTTGTAAGGGAAGATCCTAAATACGATAGCATTTTATATGTGGGAAGCGATGGCGGACTTTTAGTAAGTATCGATGCGGGCAATAGTTTTATGAACTGGAACGCTGGTTTACCAAAATCAGTACCTGTTCATGATATTGCTATTCAACAACGCGAAAACGAAATTATTTTAGGTACGCACGGTCGCAGTTTGTATGTATCGAAATTAGATAGTGTTCAATTATTATTGAAGGATGGAACCTATCGTTTAAAAAAGCAATCTGAGGCTGATAAAATGTTAGCAGTAGCAAGTGGAGAACAATTCAAGGATCTCTACAAACGGGAGGGTATTGAAGTAGCATGTCCGCCTGTAAATGCAGGGAAGAAGAAAAAGAAGGGTTGAAGAGTTTGAGGTTTGTAGTTTGTGGTTTGTGGTTTATAGTTGTTGAACCTCAAAATTACAGGCTGTTATTCAGCATTCACTTTATGTTATCAACGAAAGGTTCAAAATCGTTTACCTTTTTTTTGGAGAACTTGTAGCTTGTTTTTTATTTCTTGTTTCTTGTCTTCTCACACAATGTATAATATGAAAAAAATAATAGCTTTCTGTTTGTTAATATCGACAGTTGTTAGTGCTGATGCCCAAAAGAAAACGATTGCGCAGATTAAACAGGAACTTGAAAAATCGACCAATCCCCCGCTTTATGTAAAAGAAATATTGAAGAAAAAATTTATGCTGGATACCATTGCGGTTATGCGTACCGATCAGTTCATGAGTTTGCCAGATAGCCTGGCATACAAAGGCAAAATAAAAAAAGTATATGGACCTTATGATAAGGGAAAGATACTGGTTCAAATTTTAGCAAAACTTCCGAATACATTTAATCATATCAGCCAGGTATTTATTGATACCTCCGTATTTACCAAAAAGATGGCTGATTCTCTTTCGAATGACATTCTTATACGCATAAAGAATGGATCAGCCAGTTTTGAAGACATGGCCGATACCTGGAATATGGGAGGACAGTCGGCACCAAGGGGAGATATCGGTTGGGTAGCTACGGGAGCCCTGGTACCTGAAATAGAAAGAGAATTACGAAAACATAAAACGGGGGAATCATTTAAAGTTTGGACAAAAACCGGGGTTCATATTATTCGAAAAACGGGTGTAAAGCAGGATACCGGGTTTGCATTGATGATGAGAATATTTTTATAATTACCAAATGAGAAAAAAATTATTCATTGCATTTGGGATTGGGTTAGTTTTATTAGCCGTATGTTTATTTTTTGCTGGAAAAGGATATCTATTTCCATTGATCTTTTCTTTTCCTGCTTATATCATGGCCATTGATATGAATGATACCATTGCAGGCGTTGTTGCCAGCGCACAGTTTCCGCTTTATCTATACTTCTTCTCAATGGGTACTACTAAAAAGAAAAAATGGCTGATTGTTGCGGCCATTATTTTTATTCATTTATTGTTGATACGGGTTGTAATAAGCAGGAA
>JBJXDV010000236.1:0-3323 GCA_046153465.1 Chitinophagaceae bacterium | reverse complement strand
TTAAGGTAAACTGAAAATAAATTAATTACGTTGGCAGCATTTTCAATTTGTTCCTGTGCCTCTTTCCAACTTCTTTGTTCAATCGCTTCGCGAATCCCCGGCAATGTTTTTACGCCATACCCGGTATAAAAGCCAGGGGCATAAATACTATGTTTGTACCAACTACGTCGAGGCAATCCACTAGGTAATAGTAATTGCTGTTCTGCCTGGTACAATAATTTATTTAGAATATTTTTTTGACCCAATGAAATATCTGTTTTGCTTAATGTCTCTTGTAACAATTGACATGTTTTTTCCATTTCATTTAATGCGTTTTGGAGAGCTGCAAAATTTAAGAATGGAACTTCCTCTTTTTTTAACGGAGGAAAATATTTTTCTAACGGATCCGAGGCCTGAGTATATCTTCCTTCTTTAATTAGCTGATTTTCGATAGTCGTCGATTCCCGGAGTTGATCAAGTAACGCAATTACCTCAGTGGTGTAACCACTAACGGTTTTTTGCAAGGAACGAAAATCAAAAGGCAATAGTTCTGCATTCGCCATTCGCATAGTTGTTCTGCCTGCAGCTTTTGCCAATGCAACTCCATATTCAAATGCCGGATCTTTAAACCGTTTGTAATGATCATACGAATCATAAATAGAATGGTATTCTCCGCCATCGTTTTCACCTCCAAAACCAAGATTTAAAGATGGAATGCCCAGATGCTGGAAAAAAGGAGAATAGTCGGATCCCGATCCCAATGCGCCGAGCGGAAATGTTTTCTTTGCCAATAATAATTTCTTTGCTGCACTTGTTGTAGCAGTTGTTATTCCCAAAGCGCGGCTTCTTTCCAATATACTAATTTTTGTTTGCGGATCAATTACATCCCTGGCAATATCATTCACAAAATTTTCCAGCGCATGCGAACCAGCAGCACCAAAAAATCCGCGGCCATTTCCATCACTATTAATATAGATCACTGCTTTTTCCTGTAACTCTTTATCATGATATTCTGCCCACTCAGTACTTCCTAACAAACCCGGTTCTTCTCCATCCCACCCACAATACACCAATGTTCTTTTTGGTTTCCATCCTTGCTTTACCAATTCTGCAACGGCCCTTGCTTCCTCCATTAGCGCAGCCATTCCACTTAGCGGATCGTTTGCTCCATTCACCCAGGCATCGTGGTGATTTCCTCTTATTATCCATTCATCTGGCAATTCATTTCCTTTTAAAGTTGCTATTACATTGTAGAGTGGCTTAATCTCCCAATTAAATAATAATTTGAGGTGTACATTAGATTTACCTGGACCCACATGATAGGTAAAGGGAAGCGCCCCTCTCCATCCAGAAGGAGCAACAGGGCCACTTAAAGAACGTAGTAATGGCGCTGCATCGTGATAACTGATAGGAATAACCGGAATTTTAAGAAGATTGGCTGCTTCCTGTTGTGTTATTACTTTAGCCTCCTTCGAATGACCGTATCCCGGGGTTAGCGGATCGCCGGGATATACTGGCATATCCAATACCGAACCTCTTTGAACACCAAATTCATTTTTAAATGCCCCCAATGGATAAACGTCTCCTTGCGCATATCCATCCTCGGAAGGATCAGAATAGATGATACATCCAATGGCTCCATTTTCCTGTGCAACTTTTGGTTTAATTCCTCTCCACGACCTCCCATATTTTGCAATTACAATTTTTCCTTTTACATCAATTCCCATTTGCCGGAGTGTTTCATAATCTTCAGGTAGTCCATAATTCACAAAAACAAGTTCTGCAGAAACATCGCCGTCGGCACTCCAGCAATTATAAGTTGGTAACTGTTCATTCGTTTGGTTTGAGGTAGCATCTTCTTTTAATATAGGTTCGCTTAAAACAGCTTTGAATTTAGTTGGACCGGTCATTTCTAAAAGTCTTTCTTTAGGAGTGCTGAATAATGTATAGAGCACTTCTATTTTTGAATCATATCCAAGTTGCTGGAAATATTTCTGAATATATTCTGCAACGGCCTTCCCTCCGGGAGAACCGAGATGATGTGGCCTTGCAGACATCTCTTTTATTAATTTATCTACGTTAGCCGGTTTTAGCAGTTGATCATATTTTTCTTCCCAATTAAATTGCCAGGTTGCATTTGAATTACTAAAACCACTGATTGTTTTGGTTTGTGCATACAAAAAATTGGTTGTATTAATTACACAACTAACTATCAGAAATATTTTTTTCATACCTTTTTTCTTTAACGAATCATAAATTAATGTTACCGAAGGATCTTAAAATTAAGACGAAGCAGGCAAAAAGAATCTATTATCTTTAAGAAAAACAGGTTATGGCTACCTATCAGGAGATTGCTAAAATGATTGATCATTCTCTCTTAAATCCAACGCTTACGGATGCAGATATCATTGCTGGCTGCCAATTAGCAGATGAATACAACGTTGCCTCAGTGTGTGTTCGTCCAAGCGATGTTAAACTTGCCAAGTCCATTTTAATAAATAGTGAAGTGTTAGTTACTACCGTAATTGGCTTCCCCCATGGTACAACTACTACTTTAGCAAAGCTTGCCGAAGCGCAGGAAGCCATCGATAATGGGTGTGCAGAATTGGACCTCGTAATAAATATCGGCAAGCTAAAAAGTGGAGAGCTCGATTATGTTGCGAAAGACATCGGATCTGTTATTGCGGTTGCCCATGCACAGCAGGTGAAAGTCAAAGTAATTTTTGAAAATACTTATTTAACAAAAGAAGAAATAAAAGAGGCTACAATTATCTGTAACAAAGTAAATGCGGATTGGGTAAAAACTTCTACAGGTTATGCAGGCGGTGGAGCAACAGATGAAGATTTAAAAATTATGAGGAAATATGCATTACCTCATGTTCAGGTTAAAGCAGCCGGAGGTGTACGAACCTTAGAAAGAGCTCTTGAAGTTCGCAAATTGGGATGTTCGCGATTTGGAGCAACCGCTACAAAATCTATACTGGAAGAATTAAAAACCGGATTGAGTTCTTCCATTGAAAATTCTGGTAAAGCTTATTAATATTATTTTGAAGTAGGGGTACAATGATAAATTAATGTATGCCTATCTGAAACTCTTTTGTCTTTTTTCTCTTGGCTTTTCGAGGAACGCGGAGAACACAAAGAACCGAAGAGAGCGTCTGGTTTTTTGTGTTGTGCAATCACTTTTCGCTTTGCGAACTTTGCGTCTGGTTTCTCCTTTCGAACAGGGCTTTGCGATGTTGGGGAATTTGAAAAACGTCCGCCCTGAACCGAAGCCTAATTGAAAAACTGAAGATCAAGATAAGAACAAAAAGCTAAATTGAAAAACTTCTGCCCGAACCAAA
>JBJXDV010000235.1:0-18294 GCA_046153465.1 Chitinophagaceae bacterium | reverse complement strand
CCATACCGAAGAAAGGGTTGTTCTGGCAACACGATCTGTTGAAAACGATCAAAAAAATAGTTGATCAATTTTCTTCTTTCTGGTTCTTCAATGAATGTTATTTTAGGATAACTTAAGAGAGCATGTTGAATATCCCAAAACAATATGCGGGCAGACAGGAGGGGACTCTTAATTTTTTGAAGAGCTGTACTAAGCTCTGCTATTTTGGCTCCCAACGAAAACAAAAGCTCTTTTGTATGTGGCACTTTTGCGATAAATTTTCCATCAATATAATTTAGTAGCTTAGCTTCGCCTTTAGGGTGCTGAAAAAATAATTGTTGATTGGGTGATAAAATTGTTTGGGGTACCTTGAAAGATAAGTGTTCTCCAATTTCATTTAGAATCCGCGATTCTTCTTTTGCAAGAATACATTCTTCCTCATCAGGAAAAATTTTCAGAATATATTTCTTGCCGTCGATGTCTTCAATTGCATACTTTATATTACTGTAATTAATATCTCCATCAAGGTTTTCAACGCTGGCTATGTTTAGATTGAATAATTCGGTTACTGCTTTCATCAATTCCTTAATATGTTTATTTGTGAGTGGGTATCTGTACGCGATTGAAAATTAAAAATCAAAGATCGAATTATTCAATCGATTTTTTTACATCATATTCGTAAATTTCAGTAGAGAATGCAGCCTTCATTTTTTCCCTGTCAAACTCTTTTTCGTTGTTCGATAGAAAAATAGTTGCTACTGCATTTCCAATAAAATTTGTTATGGAACGTGCTTCACTCATAAAGCGATCCACACCCAGTAAAAGTGCCAATCCTTCAATCGGGATTATTTTTACCGCAGTTAACGTAGAGGCAAGTACAATAAAACCACTTCCGGTAACGCCTGCCGCGCCTTTAGAAGTTACCATCAGTATACCAATGACAGTAAAAATTTGACCCCACGATAAATCAACATTATATACTTGTGCAAGAAAAAGTATAGCCATAGATAAGTAAATAGTTGTTCCATCCAAATTGAATGAATAGCCCGCAGGAACTACCAGGCCCACTACTGGTTTGCTACATCCCATTTTCTCTAATTTTTCCATTAAAGAAGGAAGTCCTGCTTCAGAAGAAGACGTGCCAAGTACAATCAATAGTTCTTCTTTTAAATATTTTAATAGCTTAATAATACTTACATTATAGTAGCGCAAAAGCAAACCTAGAACAAGGAAAATAAAAAGGGCCATTGTACAATAAACAGTGATCATTAATTTACCAAGTGGCAGAAGGGTGGCGATTCCGTATTTACCGATCGTGTAGGCCATTCCGCCAAAGGCACCGATAGGTGCGAATAGCATTACAAAATGAAGTGCTTTAAAAACATACCTGGAACAAAAGCTAAGTGGCTTTATTATACTTAGGCTCTTTTTGTATTTGCTTAGGAAAATTCCAAATGCTATTGAAAATAGTAGTACCTGAATAGTGAGGTTATCTTTTAAGAATATTAACCAACTAAATGAATCTGCTGCTTTTTTATACTTGGTTATATCACCACCCTGCACCGCATTTGTATTTACCCCATGGCCTGGTTGAATAACCCACGCTACTACTATTCCAATAATGAGCGCAAATGTTGTTACGATTTCAAAATAGATTAAAGCTTTTCCGCCTACTCTTCCTACCTTCTTTAAATTTCCCATCCCACTGATGCCGAGCGAAATGGTGAGAAAGATAATTGGGTAAATAAACCATTTTACAATCTCTATAAAATATTTCCCCAGCGGTTGCATTTTAACGGCTGTTGCTGGGGCAAAATGCCCCAGTAAAATACCAATGGTAATAGAGGTTAGCACCCAAAAACTAAGATTTGAAACTATTTTTTTCATTGGAGTAACTTACTTAAGCAGAACGGAACTAACTGCCAACTGTATCTTACATTGATGATTTTCCAATTATTTAAAATCGGAACTTGAGTTGTGTTTTTGTAAGGGTTGTCTATAGCAATAAAAGTAAACTATTTGAAATAACCCAAACTTTTAAATTTAATAAGAATTATTTTTTCTCCACTTGTTGAAGCCAATTTTTTATTAGTTGTTGCAGGGCCTTTTCTTTGGATTTTATGTCTTGAATATCTTTAAATATCATTATGCGCCTCCCATCTTTATAATCACCTTCAAGCAATCCAAGAGGATCTTTTATTTTTGCACCAGAAGGAAAAACGAGTAAAATCCTTTTCTTGTAAAGATTAAATACTATTATTTCTCTTTTATATTCTTTTGGATCAAATGGTTTTATTTTCCCGGTATAATAGAAACTCGGATTGTTCCACTTTATTCGCTCTCCAACTTCTTTATGTGTACTTAAAATAATCTGACGAAGCGTCTCAATTAATTTGCCGAATGCAGCATCAAGTTTCCTGATATGGTTGGTTACCTGTTCCTGGTCTGTTATAGTTTTTAATATGGCCAAATAGCATGCTTATTTAAAATTACGTTTACCACGGTAAGTTTCATTGATGTCCATATAAATCTACAAAACCATTGTTATATCTCAATCCGGAATATGCCTGCACAGGGGCTCTTCAGTTTTTGTGCCTGCTACCATCTTCATTCTACAGCATAGAAATCGTATTATCCCAAATAATTTTTATTATAATAGCACCCTATTTTAAATTCAACTCGTAGCGTAAGCTTATTTATTCTAAAAAAATAAGGATTCACAGGAATAAAGCTAATCGATCTCAATATCATAGCTGTCTAACAATCCCGCTATTCCCGACGTCGAAAATCTTGCTTTTTTTATTCTGTTGATACCCGGATCTATTGAATAATTATAGGCAGTTCTAAAATCTGCTTTTTCTAATATAGTATGATCGAAAGTAGTGCGGCTTAAATCACAGAGATCAAAAATCGCACCTGTTAAATCAGATTCGGTGAAATCAACTTCCTGCAGGTTCGATTTATTGAACATTAAATTTTTAAGTTTCATTTTGTTAAAAGAGGAGAGCTGTAGATTGCAATTGTCGAAATCAACGCTGAAAAGCGTTTTATTACAATCCTGAAAATGCAAACCTATCATTTTGCAATCAATAAATTTGATATCTCTGAATACTGTATTGGTAAGAGTAGCTAAACTTATATTGCAATGATTAAAAGTACATTCGACAAAATGAACGCCCGATAAATTTACTGATGAAAATTCACAATGTTCAAAACGGCAATTTTCATAGTCGCCTGCCGGAAATCCTGTGGCAGAAAAATCGCTTTGTTCAAATAGGATATCTTCCTTATAAACTCGTTGCATTGGATAGTAAATATTTTAACGTTTTATAATTTCTTTTTTTCTATTATATAGGCTAGCCCCATACCGAATGTAATGCCCACAGCATAGCAAATCAGATCGCTCCATAAAAATCCGCGTCCCAATATCATCTGCCCTAAAAATGTTTCTCTCCATTTTTGAATCCATGCCGCCTGTACAATTGAGAAATTTCAATGAGTACGCAAAATATATAGGTTGAAATTGCCACAATCCATAATGACTTTTTGATCCAAAGGATTCTGCCTAAGAAAAAGAACAATAAAGCCCAAAGCGTATCGCCTCCGTATTCTGCAATAAAGGGATGAAAAAGCAAGGGGCGTTTACGGGTTCCAAGCCCAATTGGTATTGTAATAAGAGCAAGTACAAAATATATTATACGTAACGAATAATTGCTTGTTTTTCTCGCATCCATTGAATGAACCAGTTGATTAAACTTGTTTTGCAGTAATAATACCTGTTCGGATAGCTGGCATCCTAAAGACATTTGTTGAATAATTGCCTTGATCCAAGCGTCTTCAACACGCAGAGATATTAATGGTTTTAGTTATAATACTAAAAAAGAAATTTTTATAAATCAAACTTTATTCCCTGTGCCAATGGTAAACTGTTAGAATAATTAATGGTATTGGTTTGCCGGCGCATATAATTTTTCCAGGCATCGCTTCCACTTTCGCGGCCGCCGCCTGTTTCCTTTTCGCCGCCAAAAGCGCCACCAATTTCTGCACCGGAGGTTCCAATATTTACGTTTGCGATACCACAATCGCTTCCTGCAGCTGAGAGAAATTGTTCCGCTTCACGAAGGTTCAATGTCATAATGGAAGACGATAGTCCCTGCGGTACTTCATTCTGTATTGCAATCGCTTCATCCATTGTTTTATATTTTAAAAGATAAAGGATAGGTGCAAACGTTTCATGTTGTACAATTGCATAGCCAGGCATGGCTTCAGCAATGCAGGGCTTAACATAACAGCCACTTTCATATTCAGCTCCTGTTAGTATGCCACCTTCTACTATAAATTTTCCACCTTCTTTTTTGCAGGCTTCAATGGAATTCATATAAAGTTTCACGGCATCCTTATCAATTAAAGGGCCCACATGATTTTTTTCATCCAGTGGGTTTCCAATTCGTAATTGCTTATATGCCTTAACCAATTTTTCTTTGATAGACTCATAAATACTTTCGTGGATGATTAATCGCCTGGTAGACGTACAACGTTGCCCTGCTGTACCCACAGCGCCAAATAGAGCACCTGTAATCGCAATCGACAGATCAGCATCTTTAGAAATAATGATTGCGTTGTTACCTCCCAATTCCAATAATGCTCTTCCTAACCTGGCGCCAACCACCGTGCCAACGGCCTTGCCCATGTGCGTTGAACCAGTTGCTGATACCAGGGGAATTCTAGTATCAGCGCTCATCCATTCACCTGTTTCGCGTCCACCAATAACAAGATTACTTACTCCTTCCGGTACATTATTTTTTGCGAATACTTCTTTTAAAATATGCTGGCATGCAATTCCGCATAAGGGCGTTTTTTCTGAAGGTTTCCAAATACAAACATCGCCACATACGAAGGCAAGCATCGCGTTCCAGCTCCAAACTGCTACAGGAAAATTGAAAGCAGATATAACACCTACAATTCCCAATGGGTGCCATTGTTCGTACATACGATGAGAAGGTCGTTCGCTATGCATTGTTAAGCCATGTAGCTGACGGGAAAGTCCAACCGCGAAGTCGCATATATCAATCATCTCCTGAACTTCACCTAAACCTTCCTGCAAGCTTTTTCCCATTTCATAAGATACAAGCTGACCCAATGAATTTTTATGGTGCCGCAATGCTTCGCCGATTTGCCGAACCACTTCGCCACGTTTAGGAGCTGGCCAGGTTCTCCATTCTTTAAAAGCTTCTGACGCCTTTGTTACAACAGCTTCATAACTCTCTTTATCTGCTGAATTAGCCGATCCAATGAGTTTACCATCTACCGGTGAAAAAGACTCAATCGCTTCTCCCTTAGAGGATAGCCATTGCTGGCCAGTCGAAATTCCTTTATTAAGGGCCTGTAGTTGAAGTATTTTCAAGAATTCAATATTCATACAATTAATTGAGGGCGCAAGATACAAAAAAGCTCAGGCAGGTGAAAAATACAACCAAATGGGTATTGTCTTGTATTTATTAATCACTGTAGTTTTGTTCAAACCTTTTATATGAAACGAAACCTGGTAATTGCTGTAATCGCTGTACTGCTATTTGCATCCTGCAAAGAAAACCCGGAAACATTTGCCATTCATTCTCCAATTTACCCTTCAAGCAGTGAAGCGGTGAGCTTTCAATTAAGGCATATCACAGGGTCAGTAGATAATGTAAAACTATATGAGTTTGTTGCAACCGTAGCTTCTAATGGAAGTTTAAGTGCCACTACTCCTGAGACACTGCTACAGGAATGGAACTCTCCGAGCTTTCCGATAAATTTTTCAAAGCCTTCGGGCTATGCAGCCAATCGATTAGTTACTTATCGTTTTGTGGTAACAGGTAATAGTAAAACCTATTCACATTCCGTTTCATTTGCAACCAGGCCTTATCCGGTAGCAAATATGCCGGCACCCGTTTATGTAACCGGCGATCAGGATCGTTTAATGAATCTGGTGTTTATACCTGATACCGATATGGACCTTGCTACTTTTTATACAGCAGTTTACGGTGATATAAAAGACGCTTTTCAGGCAGAAGACTGGGTACGAAGATTTAGACGTTCACATAATTTTTATATTAATCCTTTAACGGGTCATGCGCATGATTATGATACGGAAACAAGGGATCACGAGGAACCATCGAATTGGGGAAATTTAAGTTTTGCCCAGGGAAAAGTAATTTTACATCAGCGAAGTATTCGCGATTTTGCACAGGGTGGGGGTTTGTTTTCAACCGAACACTATAATAGAGGAACTATCCTGCACGAATCGGGTCATGCATTGTATGGAATGGCCGATGAATATCCTGGAGGTTCTCATTGGGAAAATGCGGACTATGCCAATACATGGCCCAATCAAACGGCTGCGCAAAATTTTGCACCTACCATTGGTATGGTTGCCGGAGATGCAAATCAGATAGGCACTACCGATAGTTGGTGGGAACTGTGTGCCGATGATTGCATGATGGAAAGAACAGGATTAACAATTTTTCCTTATAGAAAGCCTTGCCAGATGCGTATATTATGGTCGATTCTACAACGTTCTTCCGGAAATTAATTCATTACCGCTTAAAACTTAGTTATGAAAAATATAGTTGGAAATAAATTTTCATTTTTGATAAATAGTTTGCTATTGCTTGTACTTGTTGCCTGTAATCAAGCGCCAAAGGAAGATGAACTCGCAAAAAATCTAACGTTGTTAGATGAACAGTCGGGCCAATACAAACCACAAAAAACGGATATTGATTTACAATCTTCGCATATTGCTGTAAAAGTTATTTATGATAACGGACAATGGACACTCGATTCCACGTATAGTGAACAAAGGCCGGGCAGGATGCCTTATCTGTTAAAAGGCAGTGGTTATTTTGAAGTTTCGTACACCGATGCTACTGGAAAAGAAATTGGAAAATATAAATATGAGGACCCCACATTAAGGAGAGTGTGTGAAGGAGAGAAGCCAGGTTTTTCAAAAATTGATAAAACAGTTGTGGAAATTTTGTTACCCGGTAATGCCCCGGTTGATCGTTTTGAATTAAAACAAGATGGCAAAAAAATTATATCCTTTAAAGTACCACCAATTAGAAAACGGGGAGCGGGCGATCAAAATCCGAATACAATTTCACCGGTAAAAGACACCATTGATCAAAAAAAGAAAGAATAAAACCGTTGGTATTGAGAAATAGCTGCTAATCCCATTGATTTATTACTTTAATACACGAAATTGGTGTGAGCTTAATAAATCAGTATGGCGCCAATAAAGTCAAACCGCTTCATTGTAATTTCGTTCCTGCAAATGGTTGCGCTGTTTTTTTTGCTGGGATCTTTTACTAAACTGGAGGGTCAGCCGCAATTTGCAACGCGGCAGGCTTTAAACTACAGAAAGCACATTATAACTACACGATTCGTATCTGAAGGAGCTGCAACCGGTGATGTAAATAGGGATGGCCGAACAGATATATTGGCCGGTAATTATTGGTTTGAGTCACCTACGTGGAAACCGCATTTAATTCATACTGATACTTTGAATCCGGTACCAAGCTATAGCACCAGTTTTATAAACTTTGCACTCGATGTAAATACGGATGGATGGATAGACCTTATTCTTTTTGACCAACCTGGCGCTGCTTGTGTTTGGTATGAAAATCCAAAGAACAAAAAGAAACGATGGCAGGTACATACTATTCTTGCAACAGCCGGTATGGAGTCCCCATCTTTTGTTGATGTTGATGCAGATGGAAAGATGGATATTATTTGCAATGATGTTCTTGCAAAAAAAGTTGTATGGCTAAAGTCACCGGCTACAAAGGGAGATACTATGTGGCAACGGTTCGTTATTAGTAACGATCCTTTATTAGCCACCCATCAGTATACGCATGGATTGGGTTGGGGTGATGTAAATAAAGACGGCCGTAACGATGTGATCATAAAAACGGGTTGGTGGGAATCGCCTTTGGATACGAAAGATTCCGATTGGAAATTTCATCCCGCTAATCTGGGAGCAGATTGTGCCAATATGTTTGCTTTTGATGTAGATGAGGATGGAGATGCAGATATTATAAGTTCATCGGCGCATAACTATGGAATTTGGTGGTACGAACAGTTAATTAATGAGAAGGGAACGATCAGTTGGGCCACACATTTAATCAGTGAGTTATTTTCACAATCACATGCATTGGCCTTTGTGGATATTAACAACGACGGTAATCCAGATTTAATTTCAGGTAAACGATTCCAGGCACATGTTAAAGGAGATCCAGGCACAGATGATCCATCAGTTTTATATTGGTTTGAATTTATTCCCGGAAAAATCCCAAAATGGATCGCTCACCAAATAGACGCAGATTCAGGAATTGGAAATTGTTTTGTGGTAGTAGATATGAATAAGGATCAACGGCCAGATATAGTGGTTTCAAACAAGAAAGGCGTTTTTTACTTTGAACAGATGAAGTATTGATGCAATCCGACAAATTCATTAGTATCTTATTCGCTCAACTTAGTTCAGCAGGTAATGAATGGCGTTAGCTGCCAATTGTATTTCTATTTTTAATTCTCTGGATATTTATTAAAGGTAATTCCAAAATAATTTCTCGGGATTTATCAACGGTTATAAATTCTCCCGAAACGGATGTTTCCACGGCTTGCGATAAGTGCGGGCCAGTAATTCAGTAGCCTCCTTATCGCCGATCACTTCACCTTTTATCGGATCGTATTTTAAAGGCCTGCCCAACTTCATCGATAAATTGGCAAGGATACAACTCGCAGTCGAAATATGTCCTTCCTCAATATCCGCTACAGGTTTTGTTTTGGTTTCAATAGCCTTCAAAAAATTGATCATATGCAAACGCGTAGCCGGTGCTGCATTTAATTCAATAGCTTTCTCCTTCAAATCTGCAGGATATTCCTCTCTCTCGTAAACAACATCTTTATGAATTTTTGTTCCTTCGCCAACAGGGATAAAGTCGTATTGCATGGTGCTTGCTTTCAGCGTGCCTTTTTCTCCATACAACATAAACGCCCACGGATACTCGGGATCCGGTGCTGTGCCCCAGCTTCGGTGTTGCCAAACACAATTCAGGTTGTTATATTCAAATACGGCAGTTTGCGTATCGGCGATATTCGATTTTCCTTCCTTATCAACATAAATACCACCCGTTGAACTGATGCGATTGGGCCAACCTAAATGTAACATCCATCTAACTGCATCAAACATATGAATACACATATCGCCCATAATACCGTTTCCATATTCCATAAATGTTCGCCACCATCTTGTATGGGGTAATCCATCATAAGGTCGCATAGGAGCGGGCCCTGTCCATCGTTCATAGTCTAAAAAATCAGGAACGGATTGCAACGGCGGATTGCCATTATTGCGCATATGATAATAACAACACATTTCAACATGAGTTATTTTTCCAAGCAGCCCGGCATCGACAATATTTTTTTTTGCGTGCAATAGATGGGGGGTACTTCTTCGTTGGGTTCCAACCTGTACCACTCGGTTATATTTTCGTGCTGCTGCAACCATTGCTTCACCTTCCAGTACATCTGCACTTATTGGCTTTTGCACATAAACATGGGCGCCGGCTTTTAATGAATCAATGGTTTGCAACGCATGCCAGTGGTCGGGTGTTCCGATCAATACAATATCCAATCCGCTTTCAGAAAGCATCTGCAGGTAGTCGTTATACAATCGTGGCTTTTTTCCTGCGGGCTGACGCTGCATTACCAGCTCCGACGCTTCTGTCAATAGGTTTTTATCAACATCACAAAGTGCAATAACATCTACCGATGCAACCTGCATCAGCCGAAACAAATCACTTTTACCATACCAGCCGGTTCCAATCAACCCTACCCGGAGTTTTTTAAAGGGGTTGAAAATATTCATTCCGTAAGTATTGAGTGCAGCCAATGCTAAGGAGGCCGTTGCACCTTTAAGAAGCGTACGTCGATCAATATTGAATTTATTCATAAAAGAGTTTCTTCGTTTAAGTTAAACCAAAAAAGGCAACGCAATAATAAAAGAAATTTTACTGTGAAAAAGAACTATTGAGAATAAAAAATTTAACTACTCAACGTTTACCATTATTAATTTGCAGGCAAAGATCAATCGATTGAGTCCATTGATTTTTAG
Source organism: Chitinophagaceae bacterium (assembly GCA_046153465.1). Classification (GTDB taxonomy): domain Bacteria; phylum Bacteroidota; class Bacteroidia; order Chitinophagales; family Chitinophagaceae; genus Endoryza. Next base: position 8,165 of record JBJXDV010000235.1, on the reverse strand, counting down.
TGACTAGTTTCTAAACATAACCTGGTATTTCAACGGCATTTCTTATATTTAGGATGAATACATGAATATCTTTCAAATCTATTAATTCATTTCATTTGTATGAGCAAAATACCTTCATCAGTATTAGCGGAGCTAAATGCTCCATTCGAAATTACTTCCGCGCAAATTGAATTTTTCAGGAAGAACGGTTTTATTAAAATCAAAAATGTTTTTGGAAAAGAAGTGATTGATTTTATGTCAACAATCATTACAGAAGAAGTAAATCGCCTTAATAAGCAGCACCTGGAATTGAAGGAAAGAGATACCTACGGGAAGGCGTTTTTACAAATAATGAATATTTGGTGCAATTCTGAAACTGTAAAGGAAATTGTATTTGGAAAAAGACTTGGACAAATAGCTACCAAATTATTGGAAGTAGAAGGTGTTAGAATTTATCACGACCAGGCTCTGTATAAGGAGCCAAGTGGGGGACATACTCCCTGGCATGCCGATCAATATTATTGGCCATTAAATACCGATAAAACAATTACGGCGTGGATACCACTTCAGGAAACACCATTACAGTGGGGCCCCTTAGAATTTAGTGCAGGCAGTTTTAAATTAACTCAGGGGAGAGATAAAGAAATTAGTGATGAAAGCCAGGATTTTCTCGAGTCGGTATTGAAGAAATCTGGATTTGAACATGTTATTGAAGCGTTTGAGCTGGGAGAAGTAAGTTTTCATAAAGGTTGGTTATATCACCGGGCCGGACCAAATCTAACAAACCAAATGAGAAAAGTGATGACAGTAATTTATATGGATAAAGATATCAAACTGAAACAACCTGAAAATAAAAACCAACAAGCCGATTGGGATACGTGGTGCCCCAATGCAAAAATCGGGGAGGTGATTAATACGCCACTTAATCCAATCATTTATCAATAAAAATAGGGATGCCTTTAAAGTATTTTTGCCCCCTTTGGGGAAATAGACTTCCATTTAATTTATTTTGTAAACGGTTAAAAGAAGCTGGGTACGATGGAGTTGAAATGGCATTACCGTTTGGAACGAAGGAAAAACAAAAGATATTAAACCTGCTTGAAAAGTATGAACTGAATTTAATAGGGCAATATTGGCAATCAACTGAAAAAAATTTCGCGACTCACGCTAAAAATTATGCAGCCTATTTATATCACTTGGCTTCAGTTAAACCAATTTTAATAAACGCACAAACAGGAAAGGATTATTTTTCATTTGAACAGAATATGCAATTGGTAAAGATAGCAGCACGCATCTCTTCTGAAACTGGTATCGAAATCCTTCACGAAACACATCGGGGTAAATTTTTATTTAATATACCGGTATTCGAAAAAAGTATAGCAGCAGATAAAAAAATAAGGATCACCTTAGATATTTCTCATTGGTGCAATGTACATGAATCTTTTTTAGATGATCAGCCAACAGGAGTAGCACTTGCTCTAAAAAATACCCGCCACCTGCATGCGCGTATCGGTCATACACAAAGCGCACAGGTTAACGACCCACGTGCGCCTGAATGGAAATCTGTTTTGAACAAACATTTAGTATGGTGGGATAAAGTAATATTAGCTCATTTAAAGAAAAAAAAGCAATTCACCGTTACACCAGAATTTGGTCCTTCACCTTATATGCCGACGACTCCTTATAAAAATGAGCCCTTGGCCGATCAATGGGATCTTAATTATTTTATGCTTCGATTGCTCAAAAAAAGATATAGTGCCTAAGATTAGAGGATTTAAGTAAAGTTGTTAAATTCTTTTTTGATCCAATTATTATGAATATTGATTGAACCTGCTGGAAGGAAAATGGTGCTGTGGAAATTAAGTATTAGCGTTTAACATCGCTTTTCCGGATAGTTTATCATTTGCTATTAAATTGTCCAAAATGCCACAGGATACCTGAAGGATCATGCAAAAAGCATTCCCTGCCCCAATCGAATTGTTTGACAGCTGTCAGTCTTACACTATTATATTTTGTAGTTAAATCCAACGCAAAAAGTTCTTTCCAGTATTGATCAACATCTTCAACCTCTAAAAAAATCATTGTGTTATCGACCCAATCTTTGACATGGGCATCTTGTAAATAAAATCCGAATTGATCTATTTTAAATAACGACATATCCGTAGATATGACGACTTCTTCAAAACCTATGGCTTTATAAAATTTTTTTGAAAGGTTATAATCTTTCGCCCCTAAGAATGGGCGGATAGATTTGACTTTGCTATTCATTACGTTGTTGGTTATTAGCTGTTATGAAAGGGATTTCCAATAATGAAATTACAGTTCTTTTCGTTTGTATAAATTATAAACGCCGGAAACAAACAGAAGATTCGAATAACTGATAACAACACCCCGTTTACTTTAATGTGTATCTAACAGCAAACCCACCCCAACCGCTTTCAAAATAAGTATAACCAATAATATTGAAAGAAGGTTGCCAATCGATACTTAAGTTAATAGGCGCTCCGCTAATTTTATAGTCGAGACCTAATACACCGTCCAATCCAATCGCCACTCCATTATCGCGGCCAGGATAACGATCCTTCCAATCTTTATTCCAGGCACCAATATGTGCACCCGGACCTATATACCATTTTAAACCTGTGGCACCTTCAATATTGCCATGTATTTCATAGAGGCCGGTGAATCGAAAACCGTAATTCCAAAAATATACCAACCCTTCGAGGGCTCTTTTTGGCTGCGTGAAATGTTTTATCGAAAAAGCACCGGGATAAAATTTCAAGCCAAGAGCGGTTTGATACGAGGATCCCATGGGTTGAGCAAAACTAGTAGCTGAAAAAAGTACAAGAGTAAATAAAATGACCAAACTTATCTTCATAATTAAAAATATTAATAATCTCGTGAGTCGAAAAACTATGCCAACTTTCTCTTAAGGAAATGTTTAGCATAATTTCTTTAAATAGGATCGTTGAGAACCAATAGATGATCGTATAAAAGTCAGGTTAGCTGTTGTTGGGCAAGAAATGCCAGTATTCCTGCTGCAAAACCAATGAGTACGATCCAACAAATATTTTTTAAATACCATACAAAATTTATATTTTCTATTCCCATCACTGCAACGCCTGCTGCCGAGCCAATGATAATGGCACTTCCACCAATGCCGGTAGTAAGCGCAAGAAATTCCCAGAACGGATGATCGGTCGGGTAAATAGAAAGGTCGAACATACCCTGCGCCGCAGCAACCAATGGAACGTTATCGACAATAGAAGATGATAAGCCCAATGTTATTCCAATGAGGTAATCGTTTTGAAAGGTTTCTGTGAGGGTAGTCGCCAAAAGTTCTAGGCCGCCGCTTGATTGAAATGATGCAACCGATAACAGAATTCCAAGGAAAAATAATATGCTTGGTGTATCAATTTTTTGAAGTGCACCGGCTACCGTTAAACGTTTAATGTTATCCGGTTCTTTATTCTTATGTAAAAAAGTAGTTAGTATCCACATCAAACCCAGCGCAAGCAAAACACCCATAAAGGGAGGAAGATGAGTAATTGTTTTAAAAACGGGTACAAAAACAAGTAACCCGATTCCTGTAAAAAGAATAATTCTTCCATCGCGTTTGCCAACTTCCGGTACAGTCGAATTCGTTATAAGGGTAAAATTTTTATTCCGAAATCGATAACCGATAATCATTGCTGGAATTGCACAGGCAATTATACTCGGAATCAGAAGTGTTTTAATAATAGTAACAGCCGTTATTTGGCCTCCTATCCAAAGCATTGTTGTGGTTACATCGCCTAAAGGCGACCAAGCTCCACCGGCATTTGCAGCAATGATGACCATACTTGCAAACCATAGCCGGTCCTCTTTCTCACTGAGTAATTTTGAGGTAAGCGATACCATTACAATGGCAGTTGTTAAATTATCAAGCAGGGCCGACAGAAAAAAAGTGATACTGGTAAGTATAAAAAGCAATTTTTGTTTACTGGTGGTTGTTATTTTTTGTGTTATTATATCGAAACCATTATGCGAATCGATCAGTTCAACAATAGTCATTGCACCTAACAGAAAAAAAAGTATTGAAGCAATTTCGCCCAAATGATGAAGCAATTCCTCTGTTACGATACTTGAGGAATTGCTTTGTATCATATAGATTGTCCAGCAAAGTACCCCGGTTATTAAAGCAGATGCTGCTTTGTTTAGCCTTAACGGATGCTCAAACGCAATGGCAAGGTATCCTAATCCAAATATGATTGTCATTAGAATGTTTGCCATTATTGCGAGTAGTATTGTTTAATTATCCCAAAAAACGGAAATTAAACATTTTCTAATTACCGTTAATAAGCCTTGAAATGAAAATGAATATTAATGCAATTAGTAGTACGTTAAATAAGCCAGGTTATAGAGGAGTGGAGAAAAAGAATTCGCTTAGCGGTAATGTAACCATTGAAGGGCTGCTTCTTTAAGATTATCTTTTTCGGTGATGGCTGCGATCGCAACATCCGGGTAAATTCTTCCATTGTATATTTTGCCCGTTCTATCCGCTTCCTGGCAAACCGTTAATACAAGCATCGATTTATCTGAAAGGGAATAAGTAGCATTGGCTGTGGTAAAACCGGCAGTAGGTTGTCCATAAAAGTAGACTTGTTCTTTTCCTTTGAAAGCGATCGCTATTATTTCACCGGAACTGGCTGTGGAATTATTGGTGAGGATAACGATGGTATTGTTTTTTGATTTTAAAGTGTATCCATCAGAGCTTGTTCTGCACCGAATAGATTTACCTTGCATGGCCATTCCATTTTTATAAGAAATGGGCACCTGATCTTCTTTTCGAATAAAGTATCCACATATACCTTCACCCAATAATGGGCCGGCACCTGCAATCATCGGCCAGCAATTACCACCCTTGTTATCTCGAAGATCAACAATCCATTTAGTAATAAAATGTGTATCCAGTTGAGCGATCAGATTTTGAATACTATCTGCTATCAACCTGCATATGTTTTCATCGGTAGTGCTTACCCACGGAATGGTAATATAGGCTGCCGAATCGCCGAGCCATTCACCTTCTATCCGCCCAACATGCTTACTTGAAATGGAGTTATCCGCTAATAGATGATGGTCGTTATTGTATTCCATTGCTGCAAGGCTAGGCATAATAAAACTGTGTTTTTCTTTTATCTGTTGAAAACACCAATTAATCGTTTCGTAAGCATCGGTACAATCCGACCGGCTTGCTAATTTAATTTTTGCTGCATTTCTTAATGTATCCCAATCAATGTATTCTCTTAAATAATAATTCTTTTCCATCAGCGCAAATGCTTCGTTCAATAGACGGCTGGAATTTTGCATACAGGCAGCCCTTAGGCTATCTGGATGATTTGAATTGTTATTTGCTAAAGAGTTCTGGGCAGATACGTGTACACAAAAAAATATCGTTAGAACAACTAATAGTTTGTGCATAAACGGCATTAGAAAGCCTATTTTGATTTGGCTTACTTCCTTGAAGATAAAATGAGATGCTTCCCTTCAACCATTCCATAAAATTTTACTATGTTTTTTTCAGTTTGCCAATAATTGGTTCTATAGGCTTATTAAAACACGTAAATGATGAAGGATATTCACCGCTTCCCGCTGGAATTACTCATTGCTTTGCCTTATTTTTGCCGGCTAATGAAAACACGTACATTAAAGAAGGATAAGGTGAATATTATCACGCTCGGCTGTAGTAAAAATATGGTTGATAGTGAGGTTTTAAGTGGACAGTTAATGGCTAATGAGATAGAGGTAGTACACGAAAATGATAAAAAGGATCACAATATTGTTATAATAAATACCTGTGGTTTTATTGAAAAGGCTAAAGAAGAAAGTATCAATACTATATTAGATCAAGTGGCTTTAAAGCAAAAAGGCAAGTTAGATAAAGTATATGTTACTGGTTGCCTTAGTCATCGTTATCGTGCCGATCTGGAGAGAGAAATACCCGAAGTAGATGCCTGGTTTGGAACAATGGAGCTACCGTTAATTTTAAAAAAATTTGAAGCAGATTATAAAAGTGAATTAATTGGAGAACGGTTATTGGCAACTCCTCAACATTATGCCTATTTAAAAATTGCCGAAGGTTGTAACCGTACCTGTTCTTTTTGCGCTATTCCATTAATGCGGGGTGTTCATACCAGTAGGAAAATGGAGGATCTCGTAAAAGAGGCAGAGGGGTTGGTTAAAAAAGGCGTTAAAGAAATAATGTTGATTGCCCAGGAGCTTACTTATTATGGCTTGGATCTTTATAAGAAAAGAATGCTTCCTGAATTATTGCATAAACTTGCCGATATAAAAGGATTGGAATGGATCCGACTGCATTATGCATACCCGCATAAATTTCCGTTAGAGATTTTAGATGTGATGCGGGAAAGAAATAATATTTGTAACTATCTCGATATTCCACTTCAACACGCGGCAAATAATATGCTAAAGGCCATGAAACGGCAGATCACCCGGGAAGAAATGGAAGAACTTATTATTAATATTCGGAATAAAGTACCGGGTATTTGTATTCGTACAACATTAATAGCTGGATTTCCCGGAGAAACGTTAGCAGACGTTGAAGAATTAAAAGAATTTTTGAAGCGTCAGCGATTCGATAGGGTTGGAATATTTACGTATAGTCATGAAGAAGGAACTTCAGCCTATGATTTAGTGGATGATGTTCCGCAAGAAGAAAAGGAACGAAGAGCCCGGGAAATTATGGAAGTTCAGCAAGAGATTAGTTATGAAAAGAATGCTGAAAAATTGGGTAATACGTATAAAGTTATTATTGATAAAAAAGAATCGGGCCGTTATTTAGGCAGAACAGAATTTGATAGCGTGGAAGTAGATAACGAAGTGGTGATCCAATCAGATACGCCACTTGCTATTGGCAAATTTGTAAACGTTAACATTACTAAGGCATACGATTATGATATTGAAGGGGTAGTGGTGGCTTAAATAATTTTAATCTGACTTCAATGCCAGATTATTTATTTTAAGGCTCCTGTTAAAAATAGTTCCATTTTCTGCAACTCCACGCAATGTTACCGTATACGCTCCCGAATGATCGCTGCAATAGAACCGTATGATTGTTTTGCCGGTACTATCAGTTCCTGCTTCACCATCCCAATACAAAGTAGTTCTATTGTCAGATGAATATTTCGATCTTGGTTGTTTCTCTGAATAATCAGGCCCGATAAATGGCTCCGGTAAATGATACCCTCTAATAAATTGAGGGTGCATTCCAGACGAATAATTCTTTTCGGTTAACCCTGTTCGGGGATTTGAATTGGTATTTATCAATATTACACCATAACCGCCAACGGTTCCATATTGGGCACCTTGCGAACCAGAAAGAACTTCAATAAAATCAATATTTCGAGCAGAAAATGTATTTAGAAAGTTTATTACCGGACTTGTATTAAGGCTTAGTCCAATGTTTGGTGATTCGCCCATAGAGACCTGTACGCCATCAACAATAACAAGAGGTTCTGCTGAACCACTTCTACCTTGGATAACTAAAAGGCCACTTCTCAATGTTACTCCGGGTGCTCTTAGTACTACATTCGAAACGCTCCCTTCTCCCGCCTGATCAAGCATTTCAGGCGTAGCGATCCAGGAATTTTTGTTTACACGTTTCTTATTAATGATTTCTAACTGGGTCCGATTTTCTTCGGTTATAAGAATCTCTTTGGTTAATTTCTCCATTTTAGGGTTTAATGAATACAAACCATACCCGGCTTTGTATTGGTTTATTTCTGATAAACTTGGAGTGCTGGCAGTAAAAGAAATAAAATTCCTGTTTTTCCATTTTGGAGGGACAGGATCCTGAATATGTACAACAGCGTCATTTTTAACTTTATTATTTGAGTCACTTACCTGTAAACTGATAAGTGTTGTTCCAAAAAAATCAGGGAGCGAAAAAGAAAAACTTCCATTGTTATCTGTGGTAGCAGTTTTAACAATACTTCCACCCTGATTGGATAAAAGAGTAACTGTATAATTAGATAGCGGATTATTTTTTTTATTGACTGCAATGCCGGTAATAAAAAGGCTATCGTAAATATTTTCTGAAGAAATGTTAACATTAGGTACTGTATTTTTGTCAAGACCTATCATTGCCAGGTCTAAACTAACAGGATCTTGTAGTATTCGGTGCAGCT
>JBJXDV010000234.1:0-11171 GCA_046153465.1 Chitinophagaceae bacterium | reverse complement strand
TTTAAACCTTTGGTCGGGCCCGGCCTTTTCAATAATAAAATAGTCGGTGTTTGATTCTAAAGTTGTTGTCCATCGGGTAATAACCTGTTTATCTTTTAACGTTACTTCGTAGTTGCCAAGAGTGGCTGGCAAAGAACCGGCTGCCGAACTTGTGAATTGTAACATCCACTCAAGTATATTTTTTCCATTTTCAGTCCAGGAAGATTCCCAAACTTTAATAATATCATGATTAAAGTTCGGATTGTAAACCGGTGTAACGGTTAATCTTCCAAAAGGGTTTCCTTGAGGCGATGCAGCAATAATGGCGTTTGCCCATCCTATTGTATTATTTGGGCTACACACATTATCTTGTACAGATGTTAATCCCCAGTATCTAACACCATTTGATACAATATTATTTACTCCATTTGAATTTGATGAATTACAAGTTGCCAGTGGAGTTATTGCTGCTATTCTTTTTGCATTTGCAGACGAAGAACTCATATAATCCAGAATAATACTTGAACCTTTACTGTTGCCGGTTAAATAGATTCGCGATTTATCCGCTTTTGGGTAATTAGCAACTGCATAATTCAGCATTCCCAATAAATCAGTCCAGTTTCCATTAGGCTCCGAATATTGTGGCGTAAGCACAATAAACGAATAATTTTGTCCATTTACAGTTTCGAAATCGTTAACCTTGTTATCTTCAATTTTCAGCGGTAACCCTTCACAAATTGCCAGGCAAAGCCAATAAGGATCGTTGCCTGGACCAGCCCCACCACGACCATGCATATTAATAATCAGGGGATGTTTCTTTGTTGAATTAGCGTTATAGTCTTTAGGTAACAATTCAGCATAACCATTCACATTTGTTGAAATATTCACATTGGCAACCAGCCTATGACGATAAATTGGTACCCAGCAACTGGGGCATTGATTCACCTGGGCATTTAGCTCCTGCAGTGAGCAAACAATGAAGAACGTAACACAAATAAATTTTAAAAAGAAATTTTTAGTAGAAAGAATCATAACCTTTGTTAGTTTAGTATTACAGATGGTAGTGATCCCAAATGCGGGTTCAGAAAAAAACAGGGTAAACTGTTTTAAGAGGGGCGAGATTAGGGTGAATTCGGAAGGTACAAGAACGAGAATAAAACTTGTTAAGAATTTGCAAACACAGTGCCATAAATAGAAGACCTCTATTCTTTTTTCTTAACAACTGTCAATTTCTTTTTTTAAAACCTGAAATGATTAAAATGATCAGTGATTTTTTCAGGTTTTTTATTCCTGCTATCTTCGCAAGGAAATAATTTTTTTATCGTTATAGAACAAGTATTTCATCCACTTTTCGTAGAAATCAATATGAGGAACTATTTACTATTATTTTTTTTACTTCTTTCTGGCCTTTTATTAACTGCTCAAAAGTCTGGATATTCAATCAATATAACTCTTAAGCCCTATAAAAATTCTTACGTTTATCTGGGTTATTATTATGGGGGAAAAAAAGCCCTGGCCGATTCTGCAATGCTTGATGCAAATAGTAAGGGAGTTTTTAAAGGGAAGCTTTCCTTAAATGGCGGAATTTATTTTATAGTGTCACCCCGAAAAGAAATTCTTTTTGAAGCCCTTATCGATAAGCAGCAACATTTTTCAATAATAGCAGATACCACTAAAATTCCAGCGGGGGTTGTATTTGTAAATTCAAACGACAACCTGCTTTTTCAACAATATACCAGCTTTGCTACCAAAACAGGGGAAGCCGCCAGTAAAGCATCGAAGGAATTAGTTAGCGTTAAAACGATTAAAGATTCTGTTGCACTAAGAGCACAACTTAAAAAATTAGGAGATCGGATGATGGTTTATCGCGATAGCATTAACAAAAAATATCCTGCCTCTATTTTATCTGCCATGTTCAGGGCTATGAAAGAACCGATTGTTCCTGCTGCTGCAAAACATCCTGGTGGAAAATATGATTCAACCTATGCTTACCAGTATTTCAAAACTCATTTCTGGGATGGCGTAGAATTTGGTGATGAACGATTGATTCGAACTCCTTTTTTTGAACCCAAAGTAGAAAGATATTTTCGGGACCTGGTAGCACCTCATCCAGATTCCATAATAAGGGAGGCTGATAAAATGATTCTTTATTCAAGGGGAAGTAAAGAAATGTACAAATTCTTTATGGTGTATTTTGTTCAGAAATATGTAAATCCTGAATTTATGGGACAGGACGCTGTTTTTGTTCACCTGTTTGAAAAATACATCAACACCAATCAAACAGATTTTTTTACAGAACCCTATAAAGAATTTATGACCAAAAGGGCTTATAGCATAATGGCAAACCTTATCGGCAGGCCTGCTGCTAACCTGGAAATGGTAGATACTCTTGATAAACCGACTCCGCTTTACAATATTAAATCGGATATGATAGTGCTTTGTTTTTGGGACCCTACCTGCAGTCACTGCAAAGAAGTGGTACCAAGGCTTGATTCTATTTATCATGCCAAATGGAAAAACCAGGGTGTTACACTTTATGGAGTAATGACCGATGGGGGAAAAGAAGAATGGATGAAATATATTAGGGAGCATAACCTGAAAGACTGGACCCATGTATATCAATTGCCTTCGAAAGAAGTTGAAGACAATGCAGCGGGGAGACCTTCTTACAAGCAACTGTACGATGTTTTTCAAACACCCCTTTTGTATTTGCTGGATAAAGACAAACGTATTGTTGCAAAAAAATTAACCTTTGAACAGTTAAACGAAGTGATAGACCTAAAGATTAAAAAAACACCATCCAATTAAAACCAACACAGTGCTTAAAAATCAATTCCTTTTAGTGATCATTTTATTGGTAGCCATTACTACTAATTCGCAAACACTTTTTTCCTTCGGTTCAAAAAAAGTAAGTCGTGAAGAATTCTTAAAAGCGTTCAACAAGAATAATGCAGAAGTTAAGCCTACCGGGGAGGCATACCGCGAATACCTCGATCTGTACATCCGTTTTAAAATAAAAGTACAGGCAGCACTCGATCTTAAATTAGATACCCTGCCTACTCAATTAGCAGAATTAAAAAGTTTTCGTAGCCAGGTAGCTAATAACTACATGAACGATGAAGCAAGTATGAACCTACTGATTGAAGAGGCATTGCAACGCAGTACTAAAGATATTCAGGTATCGCATATTTATGTTCAGATACCAGCTGAAGCTAGTCCTGCAATTGTACTAAAAGCACAAGAAAAAATAAACCTTGCGTATAACCGATTATTAAAAGGAGAAGAGTTTGAAAAGGTTGCTGTTGCATTGTCTGAGGATCCTGCCATCAGCACCAACAACGGAAATATTGGATACATCACTGCTTTTGTTTTACCCTACGATCTTGAAAGCCTCGGATATAATACACCCCTGAATAAATTTTCAAAGCCCTATCGCAGTAAAATCGGATTTCATATATTCAAAAAAACGGCAGAACGACCAGCAATTGGTAAGATGCGCGCCGCGCAAATTTTGATTGCATTTCCTCCCGATGCCACATCGGCACAAAAACAACTGGCCGGCCTATTGGCAGATTCGTTGTATCGGGCGTTAAACAACGGTGCAGAGTTTAAACAACTGGCCCAGCGATTTAGTAATGATAATTTAAGTTATCAAAATGGTGGTGAGATGCAGGAATTTGGTACGGGCCGCTATGCACCGGAATTTGAAAACGCAGCTTTTGCATTAAGCAAGGATGGAGATATTTCTCAACCCATCGCAAGCTCCTATGGGTATCATATCATCAAACGCCTTTCAATAAGGCCGGTTTTAGCGGATAAAAATAATAAAACCATTTTGGATGACTACCGTCAAACAATAGCCCAAAATGATCGCATGGAGGTATCTAAAAAATTATTATTAAAAAAAATACTTCAACAGACAGGGTATAAAAAAAATCCGGTAAATCAAAAATCTCTTGATAGGATTACCGATAGTTTATTAGCCAGTAAAACCCCGCCTGCATTGGCTGATGTTAAAGGGAATACTGTTCTTTTTCAATTTACAAACCAAAAAATTAAGGTACAGGATTGGATAAACTATTTAGAGGCTGCCAGGTCTGTACAGAGTATCACAGCAGGCAAAACAAAGACTCAATTGTTTGAGCAGTTTGTTGAAACTACTGCACTTGAATATTATAAGGAGCACCTCGAAACATATAACAAAGATTTTGCCTACCAATTAAAGGAATTTAAAGAAGGAAATCTTTTGTTTGAAATTATGCAGCGAAAAATTTGGGATATGGCCTCTTCCGATACTATCGGGCTTAAAAAATATTATGGTGATCACCAGGCTAATTATTGGTGGGAAACAAGTGCTGATGCATTAATTCTTACAGCGTCAAATGATTCTATTGCTGAAGTAGCGAAGTTAAAATTACCCGCTCAATATAGTGACTGGAGGTTGCTAGTCGATAAAAGCGAGGGTGGCTTACTGGGAGACTCTGGTCGTTTTGAATTGGGACAATTACCTGTAGTTGAAAAAACTGCTTTTTCAACCGGCCTCATTACGGCTCCCATAAAAAATGAAGCGGATAACAGTTCTACTTTTTGTTATATACTAAAACTTTATAACAACCGTGAACCAAGAAGCTTTAATGATGCACGTGGATTTGTTATTAACGATTACCAAAATTTTCTTGAAGAAAAGTGGGTTTCATCGCTAAAGAAAAAATACCCCGTAATCATTGATGAAGTTGTATTTAAGAACCTTCCAATGAAATGAGATATGGGAAAAAAGAATTGTGAAGTTGCACCCTCGTAATTGAAAAGTACAAAAGTCTGCAATTCACTACTCGCCATTCATTATTGATTTTTACACAAGTTCCTTCACTACATTTGCAATGATGAGCGGTTTGCCCAATGTATAATAATGCAATACCTGTACGCCGTTTTTCTTTAGATCTCTCGATTGATGCAATAACCATTCAGCTCCTAATTTTTCAACTTCTTCATCGGTTTTGCATTTAAGCATTTCGTTTGACAGGTCAGTTGGTAAATCAATATGAAATGTTTTGGGAAGCATCGTTAATTGTTTGCGGTTGTACACTGGCTTTAGACCTGGAATAATAGGAACGGTAATTCCGATATCGCGGCATGCTTTCACAAAAGTATAATATTTAGAGTTGTCGAAAAACATTTGAGTAACAATATAATCGGCACCGGCATCTACTTTCTTTTTCAGGTATTGTAAGTCAGTATCCATATTGGGAGCTTCAAAATGTTTTTCAGGATAACCTGCTACACCAATACAAAATTTAGTTTTCTGCGTATTCTTTAATTCATCTTCCAGATATACCCCTGCGTTTAAATTGACCACTTGTTGTAAAAGGTCGGTGGCATATTTATGACCTCCCGGTTCTGCTTCAAAAGACGTTTCGTTTTTTGCAGCATCTCCTCTTAATACCAATACATTATCGATACCGAGATAATGTAAATTAATCAAGGCATCTTCTGTTTCATTAATTCCAAAGCCTCCACATATCAGGTGAGGAACAGTATCTACATTATACTTATTCATAATTGCTGCACAAATACTTTCTGTACCTGGCCTTTTTCGAATAATTACTTTTTGAAAACTACCATCAGCATTTTTTTTGAATACGTGTTCGCTACGGTGATAAGTAACATTAATAAAAGAAGGTTTGAATTCCATGAGCGGATCAAGGTGATTGTATAAAGCACCGATTCCTTTTCCTTTTAAGGGGGGTAGCACTTCAAATGAAATGAGTGTGTCTTTGGCCTGGTTTATATGATCGATTACTTTCATTAACAGTTCTATTTGAGTGCAAACTTAGTCAAGGATTTGCGTTATTGCAAATGGCTGTTAAATTGACAACCGAAAGCGATTCTGTTTGAAATTGTTCCGGTATTTTTGCGTCTCAAGTTTTTTTAATGAGCGAAATATATACAAAGGAGCTGATAAAAGCATACGGAACCAGAACAGTTGTAAATAGCGTTTCTATTAATGTTAAACAAGGTGAAATTGTTGGACTACTTGGACCTAATGGTGCTGGTAAAACCACTACCTTTTATATGGTGGTAGGCTTGATAAAACCAGATCAGGGAAAAGTTTTTTTAGATGAGGCAGAGATCACCAAAATGCCGATGTATAAAAGAGCTCAACTCGGTATTGGATACTTGCCCCAGGAAGCAAGTGTATTTAGAAAGATGAGTGTGGAAGATAATATCAAGGCTATTTTGGAAATGACCAATCTCCGAAAAGCTGAACAAAAAGAAAAACTGGAAGCACTACTCGATGAATTTAATCTTCATCATGTTCGAAAAAATATAGGGGACCGATTAAGTGGGGGAGAAAGAAGAAGAACTGAAATTGCCCGTGCGTTAGCCGTTGATCCTAAATTTATTTTGCTGGATGAACCTTTTGCAGGAGTAGATCCCATTGCCGTAGAAGATATTCAATCGGTTGTTGCCCGGTTAAAACATAAAAATATTGGTATTCTTATAACTGATCACAACGTTAATGAAACGCTTTCCATCTGCGATCGGGCTTATTTACTCATTGAAGGAAAGATATTCCGTCATGGAACTGCAGAAGAACTAGCCGATGATGAACAGGTACGCAGGCTTTATCTTGGAAGAAATTTTGAATTAAAGCGAAAAGATTATTTGCATGAAGAAGCCCAACGCAATGGAGATAGTCAGTACCAAAGTTCAGATTCTTCCGAGCAATAGTATGGCACAGTTAGAGGGTTAACTTTATGATGCCAAGAAATAAAATCATGTATCGTTTGCAGGGGGATCACTTTTTATTCTTTAATTAAAATGATATGAATATTAGGGTAGTTGCATTTGATGCTGATGATACACTTTGGATTAATGAGCCCTATTTTCAGGAAACGGAGCATCAATTTTGTGCGTTGTTACAGGACTATCTTCCTCAACATAATTTATCTCAGGAATTATTTAAGACGGAAATGCAAAACCTTTCTTTGTACGGATACGGCGTTAAAGGATTTATGCTTTCAATGGTGGAAACTGCCTTGCGTGTTTCTAATAATACAATTTCCAATAAGGGACTGGAAAAAATTATTCAATTTGGTAAAGACCTTTTAGATAAACCAATTGAATTGGTAGAAGGGATTGAGGAAGTTTTACATGCGTTAAAAAGCAGGTACCGCATTGTTGTTGCTACAAAAGGTGACTTACTTGACCAGGAACGTAAACTAAAAAAGTCGGGACTGGAATTTTATTTTCACCATATTGAAATAATGAGTGATAAACAGGAAGCAGACTACCGAAAGCTGATAAAACATCTTGATATAAAATCAGAGGAATTTTTAATGATTGGAAATTCTATAAAGTCGGATATAATGCCGGTGCTTGGTATTGGTGGGCATGCCATACACGTTCCTTTTCATATAACCTGGGCACATGAAAAAGTAGAACAAACTATAGAGCATGTAAATTTTAGACAAGTACTCACCATAAAAGATATTTTACCTCATCTTCTTTAATAATTTTTTTGTAACGTTTATTTTTAAATGAGTGCCTCGTGAATTATCAACTGCTTCCAAAAATAGAGTTGCATCTTCATCTAGACTGTTGTTTAAGTTTTAAAGTTGTGCAAAAACTGAAACCGAGTATTAGTTATGACGACTATCTTGATTCATTTGTTGCTCCTCCTAAATGTATAGATCTGGCTGATTATATAACCCGCGCTATTCATGGTTGTGAATTGATGCAAGCCAAAGAGCAATTGCGATTGGTTACCCTTGATTTGTTTGAACAGTTACAGGCAGATAATGTGATTTATGCTGAAATGCGCTTCGCTCCTTTACAACATATTTTTGGTGGACTTAAAGTAACAGAAGTTGTACAGGCAGTTAATGAAGCGGTAGAAGAAGGAATAAAAAAAACAGGTATAGAGGCCCGGATTATTTTATGTACCCTTCGGCATTATTCTTCATCGCAAAGTATGGAAACAGTGCAATTGGTGAATGCATTCAAAGATACTTTTGTAGTTGGATTTGATATAGCTGCCGATGAAGCCGGCTTTCCTATTAACAATCATATTGAGGCCTTCCAATTTGCACGAAACCATAATATTTTTTGTACTGCTCATGCTGGAGAAGCAAAGGGTGCAGATAGTGTTTGGGAAACTCTTGAACATTTTCGTCCCTCCAGAATTGGCCATGGAGTTCGCAGTACAGAGGATAATTCATTGCTTGAATATCTAAAGCAACAAAATATTCATCTTGAAGTATGCCCCAGCAGTAATGTTCAAACGAATGTGTTTAATGTAATAGAAAATCATACTGCAGACATTATTTATAATTCCGGAGTATCTATGAGTATTAGCACTGATGCCCGAACAATTACTCCTGTAACCTTAGCCAATGAATATACTTTATTGGAAAAAGTATTTAATTGGAAGCAAGCGCATTTTTTGAAATGCAATCTCGAAGCAATTGAACATGCTTTTATTAATGAAGAGTTGAAACAACTATTGAAGAAGAAAATTAGCAGTGCATATTTAAAATAGAAAAGCAGTTTTCTAATTCTTTATTTTTCTTTCTTCATTTCATTCTGTACATTGCTTCGAACGCATGAAAATTTTATCTCCGGCCATATCATCTTTAGCCCGCTTAAGGTTTTGGCGCATTGAAGCCTGGACCCGTAACCCAATAGATGCGCAACGGGAGGTTTTACAAGACCTTGTTACCTCCGCTCAATACACGGAATTTGGGAGAAAGTATAATTTTTCAAAGTTGTTTAATCTCCGTGCTTTTAAACAAGCTGTACCAATTCAGGAATACGAGGATTTGAAACCTTATATTCAGCGTATCATGAAAGGAGAACAAAATATTTTATGGAATACTCCCATTCATTGGTTTGCTAAAAGCAGTGGAACTACCAGTGATAAAAGTAAATTTATACCTGTTAGTGATGAAAGCCTGGAGGATTGCCATTATAAAGCAGCAAAAGATATAATTACGTTGTATTATAATTTCAATCCGGAATCTGATTTGTTAATGGGTAAAGGATTGGTAATCGGTGGCAGCCATACAGTGCATCAACTAAATGAAGAAACACATTATGGTGATTTGAGTGCCGTACTGTTACAAAACTCTCCTTTTTGGGGCCATTGGATTCGGACGCCTGAATTAAGTATTGCGTTGATGGAAGAATGGGAAACTAAGATTGAAAAACTTGCCCAAAATACGATTCTGGAAAATGTAACTTCCATTTCCGGAGTACCTACCTGGACGATGGTGTTGTTTCGACGAATATTAGAGATGACTGGAAAAAAAGCAATGAACGAAGTATGGCCGCAACTTGAATTATATATTCATGGAGGCGTATCTTTTGTACCCTACAAAGAACAGTTTCATAAGATTATTGGTAAAGACATTCATTACTTAGAAATGTACAACGCCAGTGAAGGTTTTTTTGCCGCGCAGGATAAACCAGGTGATGATGGAATGTTATTGTTTACTGATCATGGCATATTTATGGAATTCATGCCTATGGAGGAATATGGTAAATCAAATCCTCAAACCATCGGATTACAGGATGTAGAGATAGGCAAAAATTACGCATTAGTGATTTCTACTAACGGTGGATTATGGAGATACCTTATTGGAGATACTATTCGTTTTACAACACTAGCACCGTATCGCATAAAAGTTAGCGGCCGGGTAAAACATTATATCAATGCATTTGGCGAAGAAGTGGTTGTTGATAACAGTGATAAGGCGATTGCAGAGGCTTGCGAAAAAACTGGCGCCATTGTAAATGATTATACAGCAGCTCCTGTTTATTTTACAGAAGAAGGAAATGGTGCACACGAATGGTTAATTGAATTTGAAAAAGAACCGGTCGATATGCCTTTATTTATTAAAGAATTGGATGCCTCACTTCAGTCTGTTAACAGCGATTACGAAGCCAAGCGCTATAAAAGTATTGCACTTCGGTTACCGGTGGTTCATTCGTTAAAGAAAGGAGTATTCACCAATTGGTTGAAAACAAAAGGGAAGCTAGGCGGGCAGCATAAAGTACCCCGGTTGAGTAATGATCGGAAATACATGGACGAAATTATAAGCCTGAATTTATAATCGCTTTTACATGGAGCAAACAATTACTTGTAAAAATTGTAAGAATCGTTTTATAGGGAAATTTTGCAACCAATGTGGTGAAAAGGTATACAACGAAGAGAATAAAAAGATCAGAAATATTTTTGGGGAAGTATTTCATTTTGTTTCTCATTTCGATGGCACTTTTCTTACGTCGTTAAAAACTTCCCTCACAAAGCCCGGGAAATTATCGATTGATTTTTGCAATGGTATTCGAAAAAAATACTTTAAACCTATTCCATTCTTTTTGTTACTGGTAGTTTTGTATTTGCTTTTTCCAAAATTTAAGGGACTTAATATGAATGCCGGTACCTATGTGTCGGAACAATATGGTTTCTCGTGGTTATCAATCCCATTATTTAAAGCTAAAATGAAAAAATATGGAGTAACCTATGAGGAAATAGCTCATCGATACGAAGGGAGGTCCCCCAAGGTCTCAAAGTTCTCCTTATTGTTGTTGATCCCGCTTGCTGCAGGAGTATTGGCATTACTTAATTTAAACAAGCGAAAACCCTTTTATGATCATTTTATTTTAGCCGCTGAGATGATTTCATTTTTTATTTTCTTACAGTTTTTAGTAGTACCATTTATAAGTTTTTTGGCAGAGAAAGTTCATCCACCTTCGGCTTCATTATTTTATGATGGATCCTGGGTTGATTGGGTTATACAGGCTATTTCAGCGTTATTTGTGATTATCGGGGTAAGAAATTTTTACCAGGAAAAATACTGGCTGTCTATTTTGAAGGGCCTATTTTTTTATTTTGTGTTTGTGGTAGGTATTAAGTACATCTATTCATTAATCGTGTTCTTAGTGACTATGTTATTTATTTAGAAATTTTACATGTTTTACCTGACGAATGTGTGATAAGTATGAATCGTTTTTTTTATTTTCGACTTTAATTATACTCAAATGAAATTACTCGACAATAAAGTCGCTATTATTACGGGTGCTGCCCGCGGAATAGGAGAAGCTATTGCCATTAAATTTGCCGAACATGGAGCTCATATTGCGTTTACCTATATAAGTGATAGCAGCGCTGAAAGAGCTACTTTGTTAGA
>JBJXDV010000233.1:0-15325 GCA_046153465.1 Chitinophagaceae bacterium | reverse complement strand
ATACAGTGGGTGTTTGGGTTGGTAATTTTTCTGGAGTAGGTATAGCTGAACTTGGTGGTGCTACGATAGCAACGCCTTTATTATTTAAAATTTTTAATAGCATTGATTACGATAGTGATGAAGAATGGTTTCGGCAACCGTCCGATTGTACAATCAGGCAGGTATGTTCGGAAACAGGAATGTTACCGGCAGAATATTGTACTAACTTATCTACCGATTATTTTATACCGCTTGTTTCGTCTGCCAAAAAATGCGACAATATGGAAGAAATTTTTTTATCGGCCGATGAAAAAATTTCTTATTGCAGATTATGTGTGCCGGAAGCTGGTTATAAGAAAAAACTTTTTAAAAAAGTTTCTCCCGATATGCAGCATTATTACGATGAACATCGGGTTGCTTATACGAAGATCCCTGTCCATAACCCTTCATGTGAAAAAGTTTTTAAAGAAGGTGTCCCGATTATTGTTTCACCCAGAACCGGCGCCGAATATTTAATTAGTAAAAAAAATCCGGAGCCAATACAACTTTCTTGTAACGTGGGTAATGATGTAGGCAAAGTATTTTGGTATATCAACAATCGCTTCTTTAAAACAGCCGATGCAGGAAGCAAACAATTTTTTGTACCCGAGGAAGGGCCCGTAAAGATTTCCTGCACCGATGATAAAGGAAGGAATAAGGATGTGTGGATACAGGTAAGGTATATTAATATGTAGAGGATAAAAAAAGCGTCTATCTAAAAATATTCCAAATATGTTTTGTTGAAACGACGCAAAGGCGCAACGCTTATCTTCAATATTTCTTCTTTGCGCCATTGCGCCTTTGCGAGATTTTATTTGCTTTTTGAGCTTCCTTAATAGTAATACAATTATTTTTAATCAATTTTTGTAACCGAGCCGGCTCCACTTTTTGAAACATCAGCTACACCACCGCCTTTGTATTTTACACTACCTGCTCCACTAATTGAACCGGTTAATTTAACACTTGCATAAACTTCCGCATCGCCAGCCCCGGAAATACTTACTTCGGTAGTTTCTGATTTAAAGTCCATACACTTTGCAGTACCCGCACCACTTAATCCAACGCTGAAATCCTTTGTGGCGCCTTGAAGATTTACAGAACCAGCTCCCGAAATATCAACATCTACTCTAGGCGCATCCAATTCCATTTTTATTTCTCCGGCACCACTTACTCCGATAGACAATTCAGTTGGGTTATTTATTTTTCCCTCACTAAAAATATCGCAGGCACCGGATACTTCAATTCTTTTATACGAAGGGGCAGATACATATATTTTCATATCACCAGACGACTTCAGGTTATATCCCGATTTGTTGCGCACAACTAGTGAGTTTCCGGATACATATACTTCAATATATTCCATCAGGTTTTCATCTGCCTCAATTTTTACTGGCTTATTAGGACCCTGAGACACATAAACATCAATCGCCCCATGAACTTCAACCTCGTTAAAGGAAGAAACGGAACGCTCTTCTGTTTTCCAGTTTCCGTTACCTTTAATGCGTTTATTGCCAATATACCCACAGGAATTAAAGAGTACAAAAGAAACAGTCAGTAACAAAAAAAATCTTTTCATTGTTTTCGGTATTTGGTGATTAAGAAAATAATTGAATTCATCCTGCTATAAGACGCAGAAAAAAAGCTGATGTTACAGACTGAAGATGGAAGAATGAAGATAGTGAGAAATATTGAAAGTCGGGAAGCCTGAGGATGGAAAATTGAGACTTGGTAAACCTGCTAAATGATGGAATTATTTAAGGCTTTCTTGTTTCAGTTCAATTTAAAATAGAGATTCCCACTAAATGACTTACCGACTTACTGTCTACCGACTACCAACTTACTGACTTACTGACTGACTTACTACCAACTGCCGACTTACTTCCCGACTCCTTACTACCGACTTTAGACTTTTCATAAACCTCAAACTGATTATCTTCGCAGCATCATGACGGAAAAGATTCTCATCCTTGATTTTGGAAGCCAGTATACTCAATTAATTGCCAGGGCCGTTCGCGAAGCCAATGTTTACTGTGAAATTATTCCTTTTAATAAACCCGTAGTGTTCGACCCTTCGCTTAAAGGAATTATTCTTTCAGGTTCACCATTTAGCGTAAACGATTCCAATGCACCAGAGGTAAGTGTTAGTATGCTGAATGAAAAATTACCAGTACTTGGCGTATGTTATGGCGCCCAACTAACAGCCAAACAATTTGGAGGAAGGGTAGCTAACAGCAGTAAACGCGAATATGGCCGTGCACGTTTACATAAACAAAAAGAAGATACTCTTTTACAAAATGTTACAGAATCATCGCAAGTATGGATGAGCCATGCAGATACCATTTTAGAATTGCCTGAAATATTTGATGTGCTCGCAACAACGGAAAGTATACCCTATGCAGCATTTAAAAAGAATGGCAAGAGTCATCCATTGTATTGCGTACAATTTCATCCCGAAGTATACCATAGCACGGAAGGAAAAAAAATAATAAAAAATTTTTTAGTGAATATTTGCGGCTGCAAACAGGATTGGACGGCTGCCCATTTTATTACGGACACGATTGAAGCATTAAAAAAACAAATCGGAAACCGAAAGGTAATTATGGCACTTAGTGGCGGAGTAGATTCCACAGTAGCGGCAACCTTAATTCATCGAGCCATTGGGGATCGCCTGTTTGGAATATTTGTTGATAATGGTGTGCTTCGTAAAAATGAATATGAACAGGTATTAGACACTTATAAATCAATTGGACTGAATGTAAAAGGCATCGATGCAAAAACTATTTTTTATAACGACCTGGCAGGTAAATCAGACCCTGAATTAAAACGGAAAACGATTGGTAAACTCTTTATTGATGTTTTCCAGGAAGAAGCAACTAAGATTGAAGGCATTGAATTGTTAGGGCAGGGAACGATTTATCCGGACGTTATTGAAAGCATTTCGGTTCACGGACCTTCTGTTACCATTAAATCGCATCACAATGTGGGTGGTTTACCTTCTACCATGAAGCTTGAATTGGTTGAGCCTCTTCGTTCGTTATTCAAAGATGAAGTAAGAAGAGTTGGTACTGAACTTGGGATTCCTGCTGATCTAATACAGCGCCATCCTTTTCCGGGACCAGGCCTTGCCATTCGAATACTTGGGGATATTACCCCCGAAAAAGTACAACTGTTACAGGAAGCCGATTATCTTTTCACAAAAGGATTAAAAGATCATAACTTGTATGATCAGGTTTGGCAGGCTGGTGCCATTTTATTACCTGTAAAAAGTGTAGGAGTAATGGGTGATGAAAGAACGTATGAATTTACAATTGCGCTGAGAGCGGTGACCAGTGTAGATGGTATGACTGCCGACTGGGCCCACCTTCCCTATGAATTCCTTGCATATATTTCGAATGAGATAATTAATGGCGTTAAGGGAATTAACAGGGTAGTGTATGATATCAGCAGCAAACCTCCTGCAACCATTGAATGGGAATAATAGTCTGGAAAAGTAATCACCAACCGAGCCATAAATCATTTTCGACACCATGATTCGAACAAAGCTTTCATCTTCTGTAATTATTGTTTTACCGAATATACTTTTCCTAAGTGTTGTGTTTTTGTGTACTCCTATTTTTTCTGCCGCTCAAAAAGATACTGTTACCAAACGATTTCATATTGCGGTATTCAGCCCCCTTTACCTTGACTCGGTTTTTTCTTCATCAGGCAATTACTTACCAGGAAAAAATTTACCAAAATATCTTACTGCGGGATTAGAATTTTACGAGGGAATTCAGCTTGCGATTGACTCCCTGCAAAAAGAAAAAATGCCTCTTGATATTTATATTTATGATAGCCGATCGAGCAACAAAAAATTTGAAACGATTCTTGTATCAGAGGAGATGAAGAAGATGGACATGGTGTTAGGGTATGTAAACATGAATGAAGCAACCCAACTGGCACGAACATCCGCTGAATTGAAAATTCCGTTTATAAACGTGAATTTGCCAAACGCTGCTGGCATTAGAAATAATCCGAATTATATTGTACTTAACCCTACACTTGGTACTCATTGCAACGCAATCTACAAATTCATTCAAAAAAACTATCCCCTGGCCTCAATTTTCTATTTTCGAAAAAAAGGCACTGCGGACGATCAACTTAAAAATTATTTTGCAGATGCAGAAAAAAACAGCTCCTCTGTTCCGCTAAAAATTAAATTTGTTACGCTTGAGGACACTGTGAATTCTATTCAATTGAAAAAGTTCTTCGATAGTACTAAAACTACTATTTGCATTGCCGGAAGCCTTGATGCAAATTTTAGCTTGTCTCTTTTAAAGCAACTGGCATCTATCAGTAAAGTCTATAAAAGTATTGTTATCGGGATGCCTACCTGGGAAAGTATTGATTTTAATAAGTCGGTATATAAGGGTATTGAAATTATTTATAGCAGCTCCAATTATATAAATACTGATAATAGGTTGGTTCAGATTCTCAACAATCATTTCAAAATAAAATATTTTTCACGACCGGGAGAGCTTGTTTTTAGTGGCTTTGAAACGTTATATCATTTTTCACATGCAATCGTCGCGACAGGGACCATCGGAGCAGCCGGAACTACTTTAAAAATAAATACTCTTTTTGGTGAAATCGATATTCAGCCGGTAACCAACAAACACACCGGCGAAACTGAATACTTAGAAAATAAAAAGGTCTACTTTATTAAAAAGACCGATGGCATCATTAAAGGGGTGTATTAATCTGGTAATTATCATTATGAATAAATGCCACACATTACCTTTATTGGTATCGCTAGGCAGTTGTCCGACTATTTAAGGCGCAATCAGATTATTTTTCATTTTCCTTTGCCAAATGAATCTAGTAATTCAGTAAATAAGAAATCAGGAAGAACATCATAGCAGGAAAACTTTTAATAAAGAGCCTATAAAAATGCTTACTGATTTTTATCGTCGCCTGCGAGATTAGGTACCGTTTGAATGCTATTAAAAAAAATGAGTCTCCGCAGGTACTTAGATTTTTAAAAATTCAAGGTATTACCAAAATCTCAACCCTATGGAATGTTTGGCAAAAAATAAGATAGTATATTTTTAATCTGACTAAAGATATAATTCAAAACGTCGAAATAAGAATTAACCCTTTAACATAACCATAAAAATTCATCAGAAATCTTATATTTGTAAACACTACTGTATTGAAAAAATTCCTACTGCTTATTTTTTATGAAATCGCTTTTCACACGCAAATAACCTTTATGGCATCAAAAGCAATTATTGAATTACTCGGCGATCAGGCAAGTTATTTATTAGAACACCAATCAAAAACAATTTCAAAAGAACAATTGCATTTGCCAGGCCCCGATTTTGTGGACCGCATTTGGATTAACAGTGACCGACACCCGAATGTTTTGCGAAATCTCCAATTACTATACAACACAGGCCGGTTGTCCAATACCGGTTATCTTTCCATTCTACCCGTTGATCAGGGTATTGAACACAGTGCGGGTGCATCTTTTGCAAAGAATCCGATCTATTTTGATCCGGAAAATATAATTAAACTTGCCATCGAAGGTGGCTGTAACGCGGTAGCCACTACTTTTGGCGGGTTGGGATTTTTATCAAGAAAATATGCGCACAAAATTCCCTTGATTGTTAAAATAAATCATAATGAGTTTCTAACTTATCCCAATAAATTTGATCAGATTATGTTTGCTTCTGTAAAAGCAGGTTACAACCTGGGTGCAGCGGCTATTGGTGCTACGATCTATTTTGGCAGCGATGAATCAACACGACAAATTCAGGAAGTAAGTAAAGCATTTGAATTGGCTCATGAATTTGGTTTACCAACCATACTATGGTGTTATTTAAGAAATCCAGCCTTCAAAACAAAAGAAAAAGATTTCCATATAGCTGCCGACCTCACCGGACAGGCCAATCATCTTGGCGTTACTATTGAAGCCGATATCATCAAACAAAAATTACCAGAGAACAATGGAGGTTATTTAGCATTAAACACTAAAGAGTCTTCTTATGGAAAGAATGATTCCCGTATTTATACCGAACTCACTTCAGATCATCCAATTGATCTTTGCCGATACCAGGTTGCCAATTGTTATATGGGCCGTGCAGGATTAATAAATTCCGGTGGCGCATCTTCCGGAGCTACCGATATGACGGAGGCTGTTACAACAGCCGTCATCAACAAACGTGCAGGTGGTATGGGCCTTATAAGTGGACGAAAAGCATTTCAACGGCCAATGAAAGAAGGAATTGAAATTCTAAATGCTATCCAGGACGTTTATTTAGATTCGTCCATTTCAATTGCGTAAACTTTTCAAGATCATCCATTGTCAACGCGGTCAATTAGTGATGCAGATCAATATAATAAAAATGGCACGAGATTCGCAATAAGTATTTTTTACATGTTCCTATACAAAAATCACGACCCTGTACGCTTTGGCCTACAGGGTTTTTTATGTTTGTAGAATACTAATGTTCAAATAAATTTTTCCAGTAATGATTAACCCGAATCTATATTTGTAAAGTGTAAACAATTCAACTTATTTAATATGCCAGCAATTATTGACATTCCAGCTAAAAATCTCGCTGAAGGACTTAAGGGATATTATGCACACGGACATTCAACAACACTTGGGTATATTGAAATAAAAGCAGGAAGTAAATTAGGGTTACATCATCATATTCACGAACAAATAACCTATATCATCGAAGGTCAATTGGAAATGATGATTGATGGAAAACAAGTTTCCTTATCCAAAGGGATGTATTTTGTTATTCCTTCCAATTCGCCGCATTCTGCCGTAGCAGCTACCGACTGCAAAGTAATAGATGTATTTAGTCCGGTTCGGGAAGATTACAAATAAAATAAGTAAGCAAAAGTTTTAGTAAAAGTATGTTTATTCGAATGAGAAAAAGTATAAACTTTTTTTGTTAGCATTATTTCAACTGGATAAAAAAAACTAATAGTTTTAAAAATAAGTCGCAAAGCCAAATTGAAATCCCGCCAGCCTTGCGGGAGGATTTCCCAAAATATCTTTTTGCCAGTTATAGCGATAATTTAACCGGAATACAGTTTGAGAAGTTGGCCTCCAGCTTAGCGCAGGAACCATCGAAAAAATATCATCAGCAATGGTGGCGTCTGTTGATTTGAAAACACCCCTATTCCAATCTACATACTCAAACCGAACAGCCATATTTAAAACCGACTTTTCAAACCCAAACATCGGCCTTGATAACAAGGGTTGAACTAAATCGATAAATCCACCTTGTTGCTTTTGACCAAACTGCTCGGTAAAAGTTGCGGGCACATCGACATTTATCCAGGCCCATTCTGCGTTAATGATCGTATTTAGTTTAGGAATTTTTGTATTGAAATCGACTGCAATAACATTCACTCTTCTTTTCTTGTCAAGTATTAATCCATCTTCTTTAAATTTATTATAAACTCCACGCATATACGATAAACCCAATTCTCCAACCCTCCTGTTGCGAACGGCCAGTTTGCCAGTGAACAAAGGAATACCATTAAAACTTTCTTCAAACCTGTTTTTATTTAATTTGGTTGCTGGCAGAAAAGTTTTGTTTTCAGTATTACTGATTATTTGTTCATCAAAACCATTGGTTAAATAGGTTTCATACGCGAGTACCCAGTCTTTATTAAAATTTTTTCCAAATAACCCAAACCCAACATTGCTAAAGGTGGCCGGTAATAGTTGTGTAGCAGATAGTGGCCGGTCCACGAACTCCCATTTAGGTCCATCATGATTTTGATTGAATGCTCCAATGGGATTCATTACGATTCCACCACGCAAATTTAATAACGGCGAAAGTTCAATATCAATAGAAGCAAATTCTATATTAATTTCTTTTGCCCCATCCTCAAATTCTATTTCACTCAAAAACTTTATTCTTTTAGCCAGAGACGATGAAATAAATAAAGTAAGTCTTCTCATTTGAAATTGATGACCTTCTGTTTTTCCATCTTCCTGGATATACTGATAATTTGCTTCCGCATAACCGCCCAATGCTACCGGCAGTTTACCCACTTTTATAAAAGGCCGATTGTATACGGCATCCATATTCATTTTCAAACCAGTTGTGTCGTTGGCAGTACGACGAAGCAACGAAGGATCTATTTGAGCAAATAGTTCCGTTACAAAAATCACGGAGAACAATAAAATCAGATAATTTTTTTTCATACTTTTCTTAAATCAATAAAAATTTTGCTATCGGTTACTAAAACCGGAAAACTGCGTATATCTTTATCGGCAGGGCCACTTGTTACTTTTCCAAGGTTATTATACTCACTGCCATGGGCAGGGCATTGAAGAAAATCGCCCGACACGCTAAGTTCTGCTCCCTGATGGGAGCACTGCATCCAGAGGGCAGAATAATTCCTTTCATTAATTCTATATAAACAAATCGGGAAAAGCAACGTCTCATTTCGAACAATGATATAAGCATGGAATTTTCCTTTTTGTTTCGTCGCAAATTCTTTTTCGTCGATCGATATCCCATTTGACTCTATGGTGCCTGGAACATATCTTATCGTTGCACAAGCCGGTAATAACGCCGACATAGCAAATGACCCGACACAAGCGGTACAACTTTTTTTTATAAAATTTCTGCGATTCATTGAACGATCTTAAAGCGATTCAAGAAAAGTCAATAGGCTTTTCTTTGCTTCCGTTGTTAACAGTTGAAAATTCAATTTACTTTGCTGTCCTTCACCACCATGTAATAAAATTGCTTCTCCGATACTCTTTGCGCGTCCATCATGCAATAAAAAATATTGACCACCTTGCGATATTTTAGAAAGGCCCAAACCCCATAACGGTGATGTTCGCCATTCTGATGTTTTTGCTGCTCCTTCGGTATACTTGTCATCAAGTTCATTACCCATATCATGCAATAATAAATCAGAATAAGGATTGATCGTTTTATCAGACAAAGCATTAATGACTGATTGACCCGTTTGTAATTGGGGAGTGTGGCATTTTCCACATCCTACGTTTATGAACAATTGTTTCCCCTGCTGTACCGCAGGATCTGACGTATTTCTTTGCAGAGGTGCTTTTAATGTTTGCAAATAAAATACTACATCCTGCAATGTTTTATTTGAAACTTCCGGATCGATTTCAACACCCGTATAAGTATCAACTGGTTCGTAAGTAGAAGTAATTCCAATATCCTGGTTATATGCTCCGGCTGTTTGCTGTAGTAAATTATAGATGGAAGCCTTTTTACCAAACCGGCCAATGTATTTACCGTTTTGCTGAATCGCGCCTGGTATAACGTTTATGTATATAGGAATTGTTATCCAGTTTGGCCTGCCCGAAATCCCATCTCTATCTGCATCATATTCATCAGCCAACGACAAAAGGGTTGCATCGGTAACCGCCTCCATCAAACCAAGACCCGTGTTGGCAGGAGGCATAAATTTTGCAAAGGTTGCACCCAACGGCACCTGTTCTGGTAAAAATCCCGGTAAGGCTCGATGCTGTAATTGGGGGCCTCCCATTTGAAGAAATTGATTTCCGGTGCTATCGGATTGTCCATATCTCGTTAAGGTAGTAAATGGATGACCTTTCCCATCACCGGCATGGCAGGTTCCGCAAGAAGTGGCGACAAATAGCGGACCCAGGCCCGCTTCCTTTGTAAATATTTCATTATTAAAAGCATTATCGCCTGATAAGAACCGGGCGTTTTGTTCCATTGTTAATCCTCCGATGGCACCATCCAGCGTTTCATCTTCGGCAATAGCGGGTGGTAAGAGTTTTTGACAACCAAAAACCACAATAATTACAAATAGAAAAACGAGCTGCTTTTTCATTTTTATAGTTCTAAAAATTTTTTTAGATATGTCTAACTTTTTATTTAGTCAAATATAATAACTTTTGTTGGCTCAACAAATAAATTTGTGTATCTATCTGGTATTTATGAAAAAGGAAGAGTTAGCAGTTCTGAGATTGTTTATACGCCTGTACCTATCGATTCAATGCATTTAGAAAAGTGCGTTCGAAACTAATCATCCAACTTTTGGTCGCCATTCGATGCATGTCGCCTCCGAGTTGAACGCGGTAACCAATATTAAGTTTTGAATTACTATTGAAGATTAATTGTATGGATGGAGCAATATCTGCAAAATAATGAGCAAGATCGTAGGTGCGTTGACCCAACAGCTCTATATATAGATTCAGATTGGTTTGTTTATAATTTGTATAAGAACGTGGCAATAAAAGATAGCCAGCCGAAAGGCTATAATCAATTGCCTGGAAAGGATAAACCTGTGGATAATCTTTATTCCACCGGGATTGCTGCAATACCTGAACATTGCTAAAGGAAGCAGATACTGCAATTTTGTTAATGAGTTGAGTAGCGATAACTCCGATTTGAAAACCAGGCTGATCCCCTTCAAGCGACAATTCATCATAAAAAGGATTGTTTCTGGATAGGCTCCCTTGTGCAAAAAAGGCCATTCGAAAATGTTTATGCACTTCGTCGAAAGAGAGAAAGCGGTACTTAGCATATAACCTCGCACTTTCCCAACGCACGTTAGAGGAATACATATCTGAAAAAGAAGTAGCCAAATGCAGCATCCACTTTTTATTTATCCCAATCATTATTTCAGGGGCATGTCGCTGCTCTGTTTTTTTGGAATGATACCCATCGAGTAACTTCAAACTATATTTTGCCGTGATCGATTTCGCTGGCATATTGGAGGCGGGCTCCGTAAAAACATACAACTCCTGTGACATAGAAGAAGATCGCAGCAATAGAATACCGGCTAGTAGAATCATACCTCTCACGGTTAAACGATCATTCATGGTGCGGGTTTTTTGATTAAAGAGAGAATCTGCTTCTTTGTAGGATTGATTGCGATGATAATACCATCTCTATCGAGTAAGAAAGTGGTTGGCAACAACTCAATACCCCAGGTTGTAGCCACTGAGCCATCCCAACGACCCTCCTCAATTACCTGCATCCATTTTATTTTATCTGCAAGAATTGCACTTTTCCAATCAGTCGGTTTTTCATCAAGACTAACAGCAAAAATTTCGAAGCCTTTGCTTTTGTATTTATTATAAAGAGGAAGTATATCCTTATTGGATCTTCTGCACGGCATGCACCAAGAAGCCCAAAAATCGATTAATACAATTTTCCCTTTACTATCTGAAAGTTTCTGTGTCACTCCATAAATATCTTTCAAAGAAATTTCAGGAGCCAACCGGCCAATAACGGGCTGTGCAAATAGAGTACCTGAAGAAAAAGCGATCAAACAGGTTACAATTGTGTTTTTAATTGTCATAGAAGATAGGTGTTAACGTAAAGCAACTTCTGTTCGCTTACTAAATGGTTACATGAAAGATGCGGGTATCTTTTTCAATACCATCTTTTATACAACAGGAGCCAGCCTTACCAGTTTGTTGGCATGTCATTTTAGTAGTTGCACTATACTTCTTAAATTCTTTGGCACTTAAAAAGTCCCGGTCAGTAATCACCAATGTTTTTTCGCCATCCAGGATTTGATTGGTGATGTTGAGAAAGTGAAAGGTCTTTCCATTTAATTGAATATGCTTTTCGTTTTGAATAGCTGTACTTGAAAAGATGCCTGTAATTTTTAATTTAGCAACGGAAAAGCCGGCATCTATAACCGCTTTCTTTATAGCATCAAAATCTACCATTGTTTCTTTCTTAAATACGATATCAAACGAGGACGTTTTAATATCTGCCGTTACTTTCTCAACAAAAGCAAGTTTTTCCAATGATTTATTAATGGCTTTTGAACACATTGCGCAGGTAAGTCCGGCTGCTTGTAAATTGGCGCTGTTGAATTGAGATATGGATCGCGTACCAATCAGTAGCAGAATCAGGATTAAATAATTTTTTTTCATTTATCATTTTTTTTAACAGGCAGTGGTATTAATACACTGCCTGTTTATTTTTTTACTATTTGCAACAACCTTTCTCTTTACAGGTTGCTCCATCTTTACAACACTCCTTATTTTTATCGCAAGCGCCGTTCTTGCAACAAGCTGCATCTTCCTTAGAACTACAACAATCTTTTCCTTTGCAGCAATCCATGTCCTTACAGCCATCTTTGCTGCATTTATCGTTGGTACAACATGCATCTTTTTTTACATTGGACTCATCTGCTTTCCGATCGTACTGGCAACAGGCATGTAAATTGGTATAGGCCGCATCCGGAGCCGTTAAATCCTTTGTATCATAACCTGCTGCTGCAATTGCCTGTTGAATTTTTTCAGAACTTGTTTTCCTGGAATTGTAACTTACCTGCAGTATTTTAGTCTCAGTGTTCCAGTTAGCCGCACCAGCACCCGCTTTAGCAGCAGCGGTTTCAATTGTTTTCTTACACATTCCACAATTGCCCCACACTTTGATATTTTCCTTTTTAACCGTTTGAGAAATTGAAGAATTACCGAATACAAATAGAAATGCTATAGATAGCATGATTGATTGCATTTTCATATACTTATGTTTAACTATTACAGAAATAAAAAAATCTTTATGCTTATTTATTTTACAAATGAATGGAGATGATCATTCAACAATAAATAGTAAAAAGAAAATTAAATGCGAAAAACGCAATTATGAAGATAAATCGAATTGAATTGCCTATCTGGAGGAGAATGATAGGCTAATGACAAATGAGAAAGTTTATCTACAAATGAGGACAGAATTAATTCATTTTCTGGAATGGCTACATCAAGCTGTACAAATTCAATACTTGTTTTTGCAAGTTGATGCTCATCTTGTAGTTTAACAAGTTTGTATTCTGTAGTGCAGCAACCTTTTTTTTCTTTCATTCCACATTTGCCACATGCCTCATCCTTCTCAAATCCATAATTAACAGACGAAAGATCGCCCATACAATAATGGAGATTTACTACAACCCCACTGGAAATACCGAGGTACAAGAAGGCTAATATGGCTATTGAAAGCTTTTTCACGATACTGTAAAGGTAGTTCCAATATTAATAATTACAAACCCTGTTCGAATAAAATATTAATCTTTAACAAAAATCAAGGTCGCACTAGTTTACAAAACTCCAGAAAATCCCAAGTCGTATTTGCATTCCAGGCGAGGGATAATTGGAGATCAGAATATTGTTACCTGTAAAACCACCGTTTTGAATACTGATTGAATTAAGATTATCAATTCGGGCATAGGTAGTAAAAGCTTTAATACGAAAGTTTAAGAAGGCCGAAAATTCAGGAGCCCGCATAGCAATACGTTCTTTATCCTGATAAAAAAATTGCCCTTGTACCGGAGAATAGTTATTTGCTTTATAGGGAGTAAAATATTTCAACTCAACACCCATACTGATCAATAAGTTCTTGAATCCTAGGTTGCCATCATAAGCCAATTGGTTCCTGGTAAAAATAAGTGGGAGATTTAAATCTGCATTTCCAGCTTTCTGCTGAAATACTAACCAAGTTCGCCAATGCATCCCTTTTCTTCCAAGTTTGAAATCCTTTTCTGCAGAAATTCTCAGAACGTTAAAAATTGAAGACACCTGGCCAACTTTATAATAGTTCTTTATATATGTGTAATTGCTAAGCAAATAATAGTCGGCCGATATTTTCAATCCTTGTCTTGGTCTTTCAATGACTCCAAAAAAATGAATTGTATTTTCTTTATTCAATTTTAGCGGCTGATCTAAATAAAAACTACTAAGAGTATCATAAATAAACGATGGTTTGCGATTGACGTTTTCAAAACCTACCTGAAGGTATCCTAGTTTCGGGCTTATCAATCTTTGCAAGCTGATATGTACGTCATAATCCCCCGCATTGTATCCATTAAGGTAAAAGCCACCGTATGCCTCAATATCCCATTTTCGGTTGCGTGTTTTATTTCGGTACTCACCATGCAGCCAAAGATTGGTATATGATTTTTTCACTATCCCTGTATCAAAATCTGCCTTTAGTATTTGAAAAGATGCTCCAACTTTTATAAACTGTTGTGAATTTTTTGAGTCAGGAAATTGGTAAATTGAAAAATCATTGAATAACTCGTTCCATAGATCCCTTCGGAAAATAGCACCGGGCAATGAAGGGAAAGCGATTCCATAATTTGTCTTATAGTATGCACTGTCTCCGGAATTATCATTAAACCGGTAGTTATAAGTATTGTAACTAACGGTGTGTTCAAACCGTACTCTCGGGTAAAAAAGAGGCACTACTGTTGTATCATTTACAACGATCGAATCTTTTTGACCAAGGTCATATTGTTGCCTGAATAAATAACTCGCATTGGTGTAATTAGTGCCAGTTGCAATATTTGTACTAAATAAATTCCTGCTCTGCTGCTGAACAGGGCCGATTTGCGTTGGAATATTAAATCGACTGGTTATATAAACTCCGCTATCGAGATAATTGCCATCGTTTTTAATACCCCCGTTTTCCCCGGAGGCTAGTTTATTTCCCACCAGAACAAAGAAATTTTGATATCGTTTGTTTTTTGTTTGGTACCAGGAAGTTAATCGGTAATTGCTATGATTGGTGTTTTGATTTTGAAAAGTTCCGGGTGAGTTAATCAGCCGGTACTGAAATGCAAGGTTCCAATTTGGTTTTATATTTTGTGTGTGAAGGAGGTTAATCATTTGTTCGGCTATACTTCCGATGAAGTATCCAATTTCAGAATATGGCCGATTGGTATTGTAGAAGCGGGTTGAAGCAACCGAAAAATTATAAACATCGTAGGCATGAAAGCCATGATCCCAACCTGCATGCATCATTGGACTAAACAAATTACTTTGTGTTGCATTTCCGAAATTTCCTAAACCCACATGATGCCAGGGAATTGGAAACCGGCGGTTGAAATCTCTTATAGATGAATCAAATTGCTGCAGGCGACTTGAATCAATATAACGGAAACGGATAGTGATAGAATCTTCCAACCCGGTACGATGTTCCAAACTATCGCCTTTTCCGCCCCCTGCTCCGCCTCCAAAACCGCCTCCTCGGCCCAAACGACTACCCGCATTTTGAAATCCACGGCTCTGAGCCTGAATCTGCCCTTGAAAAAAAGCAGTAACGACAATGAAAAAAAGAGTTATGTAAATATTCTTCAACACCAATGCAACTGCTTGTTATACGCTAAAATAATTGTTTAATACTCATCAATGACTGCTACAACGTTAAATTGTAACTAATTATAAAGTTGCAATCAACTCTTTAAAAATGGTTGCCAGTTTTGGCTCCGCCTGGTTAGCAGCCTTTAATACTTCCGCATGAGTAATCGTTTCATGATCGCCCATACCAAG
>JBJXDV010000232.1:0-3150 GCA_046153465.1 Chitinophagaceae bacterium | reverse complement strand
AGGCAATTATTGAATTGAACGATACCAGCCTGAATCAATGCAGAAATTATTTGGAAGCGTATAATTTACCAGTAGGATTGCTTATAAATTTTGGCTCAAACAGTTTGCAGTACAAACGAATTTATAATACAAAGCACCCGGAAGCTATTGATGCTTTGAAGAATAACCCTAAACTGTCTTGACTAGGATTTATTGGATTTGAGGATGGTAGGATGAATACAATAAATTGGCAAGATGTTACTTAACTGTCTTGACTAGGATTTTTAAGATTTAAGGACGGCAGGATGAATACAATAAATTGGCAAGATATCAATTAACTGCCTTGACTAGGATTTTTAAGATCTAAGGATGGTAGGATGAATACAATAAATTGGCAAGATATCAATTAACTGTCTTTACTAGGATTTTTAAGATTTAAGGATGGTAGGATGAATACAAAAAATTTGAAATAATATAGAGTACGTTATTAACAGCGAAAGAGCCAATCCTAAAATCCTTTCATCCAATAAATCCTAGTTCAGACAATATTGGAAAAGACAAACAAAGAACAATTACTTTTTCATCATTCCCCATTCTCTACCAGCGATATCTACCCGAAATGTTTCAATATTTTTATTATCCTGAATCGTTATATAGGCCGTGCGCCCGTCTTCTCCTCCAAATGCTATATTACTTGGTTTTTTTCCGGCCAGAATTATTTCCTGAACTATCTTTCCCGCAGGGGATACTTTGGCAATGGTCCCTTTATCGTAGCGCGTAATATATAAATTTCCTTCCTGGTCGCAACGCATACCATCCATTCCAAAATCAGGAAATTCAATTAACAATCGTTTATTGCTGATCGTACCACTATCTGATAAATCATAGGCCCAAACTTTTCGTTGAATAGATTCATTAACGTAAAGTGTTTTTTCATCGGGGCTTACTTCTATTCCATTGGTGGTACCCATATTTTTTTCTAAGGAAATTATAGAGCCATTGGCATCAATTCTCCATATTCCGCCGGTACTGGCTTTCCAGTTTGGGTCGCTTGCATACAATCGGTCCTTACTATCAATAGCAATATCATTGGGTTGATTCATCGTTGAGTCATGCGCATATACACTCAGTTGTTTGGTCGCCATATTAACCGCAAGGATATTATGATTGGTATAATCTGCAATAAACATAGCTCCGTTGCTGTTAAAGCGAATGCCATTTCCTATACTTCCGTTGGGTAATTCAATAAATATACTGGCTACCCCTGCCGGCGTAACAATTCCAATGGTACCTTCTTTTTCAAAATTTACTGCATACAGATTTCCCTGCTTATCCACTGCTGGACCTTCCGCACCTCCGGTAAAACTATTAATAGTTGTAAAACCAGTTGCTTTAAAAAGCGGTTGAGCATCGGGTGTATTGTTGCATGAACTAAGGGCTACCATAAATAAAAGCGTAAGGTTGCAAAATAATTTAATCATGAACGATGCTTTAAGAAATATAAATGTACGGGAATCTATTTTTTAACTACAACGGGATCCGCAATACCATTCAGGTCATAAACAATTTTACCACCTTTGATGGTCATTTCGCATTCAAATTTTTTAGTTCCATTTACTTTAAATCCGGTTTTATCATAAAACCCGAAATTCCCTTCGCGGATAGTAAGAATCGTAATATCTGCGATGGCACCCATTGATAGATGACCTAACTCCTCTCTCTTGATGACCTGTGCCGGTTTCCAGGTGCTTGCTGTTATGACCGATTTCAAATCCATTCCCATAAACATAAATTTAGACATTACACTCAACATATCTTTCATACTCGTATTCATGCTTCCGGTATGTAAATCGGTACTTATAGTATTAGGGTAAAAACCAGCTTTAATAGCAGGAATTGCTTGTGAAAATGCAAAGCTTGCGCCACCGTATCCGATATCGAAAATGATTCCTTTTTTCTGTGCCTGCCATACAAATGGTTTTATAGTATTCGTTGATTCATCGAGTACCGACTCTCGTTGATAATTTGCCCCAATTTCTCCAGGGCGTAATTTAGAAAGCGCGTGTGTAAAAATATCTCCGGGGCGCAAATGTTTCATAAATAATTCCTCAATCGGTTTAGCGGGATCGTTACCTCCAAAATCAACAATCACCGGAATATTTGCAAGGGTGCCTGCTTCAACGGCACGATCAACCGGCACCCATTCAGGCCCTATATAATGCGCTACTTTAAACCCAACGATATCTTGTTTGTATTGGTTGGCGATATAGGCAGCCATTTTTGCATCCATATCATTCAGATTCTGTTCGTAGGCTCCGCCACGCATTCCTTCGCCCACAATATTTAAGAAAGAAAGCACCCTTGTCTGGGAGTTGTCAATTATATTTTTTTTGAAAAGTGGAAAGTTTTTCCAACCAGCACCGCCACAATCTACTACCGTTGTTACCCCCACGCGAAAGGTAAATCCGTCGGGCATTACACTCGATAGCCCATTACTCAGGTAATGATCCGGTTCGGTACCAAAAAATACATGTGCATGTATATCTATTAGCCCCGGAGTAATATACATTCCTTTCGCATCAACTACCTGAGCTGCTTGCTTACTATCAATACTCATAGCTACTTGTACCACTTTGCCTTCTTTGATCGCCAAATCCATTAAGGCATCTATATTATTTTTTGGATCAATGAGGCGACCACCTTTAATTACAATGTCGAAGGATTGAGCAATTAATTCAGTTGTAGAACAATAAACGATACAGGAGAGGAGTAAAAGAATCTTTTTCATGAAATTTTTTTTAACCGTGAATGGAATTAATATATAATGGTTTTAGCTCGCTTTCATTAATTCTTCTTTTATCCGGTTGGCAACGATTTTATCCTGTCCATCTTTTAACATGAATACCGTAATACGTATTCCGTTTTCCGATTCCCAGGCAATGGTTTCTATGGAGGGAATTCCCTTGCGTAATTTCTCGCCCATTTGATCACGCGTTAATTTTATAATGGTGGGATCCCAGGATATTTGCAACGATGGATTATGATTGGCAACCGGTGGTATTATTATTTCGGTCTTAACTCCTTTTATGCTATTTATAGAAGAATTAATCAGATTAATTCGTTTTTCCCAGGTTTGCCAGTCTTTTTGATGATCTCTTTTTATATAACTAT
>JBJXDV010000231.1:0-4769 GCA_046153465.1 Chitinophagaceae bacterium | reverse complement strand
GTGATGCAGCAAGACAGCATTACATTGCTGCAATTTTACAATAAAGACATAATGAAAATATTGTGGAGCCGAAGGAGGTTGAATATTTATACGTGGACGAGACCATTAGATTCTGGTATGGCTGCTGCCATTCGCATTCGTCGTTTTCACCTTTGTACTATTGAACTTATTGATTAATAAATCAGCAGTGCATTTATATTTTTTCTGGGCTAAGCTAATTCTGCTATACCATAATTATTTTTTCTGCATAGGAATTCAGAACTTTTTTTCAACTCTTCTGGATATTTTTTTTGAACACCTGGTGATAAAAGTATATTGCTGCGAAAGCGCGAAGTTATTTTAGGAAGTACATGCATACTTTTTTTGTGTGGATGCATCTGCGCCAATTTATTCGTACCATAGGACGGAGATAGTCTTTTATCAGAAGCGTATGATACTATTAATTTTGCAATCACTACCCTGGGTTGAGCGCCTCAGCCGGTTCGTGCCCGACACCGTCGGGATGCGTAAGCAAGAAGCGGGTGCCGCGCGATGCCCAGGGTAACGGCCACCCGGCCATGAGGGATCAATTTGTTTAAATGATAAAGTGTTTAAAAAAAGAAAAAAATCTGTGCCAAAAAATAGATCAATTTAGTCTTACCCAAGTATTCAGTTAAATCTATTCTGCCGTAATTATCTTTTTCTGCAAAAAGATTCAGAACTTTTTCCAAAATCAAGATGGCCACTTTCGTGATATGTTTTCTTAGAATGCTTAGCGGCTAAAAGCAGGTTACCGCGAAAGAGCGAAGTTGTTTTACAATTCTTTTTTATGTGCGTGGATATACACTAATCTGTACATAACATCAAACTCATTGTTTTCACCACTACCAACAATACCAGTAATAAAAAGGAAGTAAGCTAACTACGCTTACTTCCTTTCAGATTAGTTACTATTTTCTTAACTGCCTGTAACAGTGTTTTTCCTTTTTATAATACCAAGTTTTTGGGTCGATTTGTAAGCCCAAATAAACCAAACTAACACAAGTGCCGGGTAAATCACTAAGCTGCCCCGATTAAAATAAACAGCATCATCGAATTCAGCATGATGAAGATGCATAACAGCTCTTGTCATCCCACAACCAAAACATTCAACATTGAAGAATAGCTTTGATGGACATAATTCTACTTTACTGTTATCAAAAAAATCTGCCGGCAAAACCCACAATACAACTGGCACCAATAATAATAAAATCAACCATATCCAGGTAATAGTCTTTCTTTTTAATACTCCATCGGATTCGGTTGATTTTATCACTGACTTAAAAAATTAAACGGCGTACTACCTAATAATTAACTATAATACTTTTTCATCTTGATAAATGCATAGATAACGCCAGGTAACCAGCATATAGTAAGAAGAGCACATATCCACCACTCATTACCTTGCCAATCGTCCATTAAACCCATAAGCAGCCACGCAAAACCAATTATTGCCCCCACAATATAAAGGCCTTTTGGTATATCAGCCGCCTTTCCCATTTTCTTCTTCAAAAATTTCTGTGCAATTCTTAACTCAATTGATTTTTTTAGTCCGAGTTTTTTACCAGTGAGTGCTTTGTACTTTGACGGCGTAAGGCTCAAAAATTGTGTTAGCCCCATTTTAATCATTTCCGGAGACAATGTTTTGATATCTGGATTTGCTTTGTATTGCTCGCTCCAGTTATTCTCATTAACTGTTTCTGTTACTTTTACCGGAACGGAAGCAGGTACCACGACTAAAAAGTCGAGCCGGGCAAAAGAGGGAATGGTAAC
This sequence comes from Chitinophagaceae bacterium, assembly GCA_046153465.1. Lineage (GTDB taxonomy): Bacteria > Bacteroidota > Bacteroidia > Chitinophagales > Chitinophagaceae > Endoryza. Next base: position 2,978 of record JBJXDV010000231.1, on the reverse strand, counting down.
AAGCAGCGCTGCTACCAAAAAAAGCAAGGAGGTAATTTTTTTTTGTCTCATCGAGAGTTGTTTTAAGTAGTTAGGAATATTTGATACGCTAAAGTAAAAGATTTGAAGCAAATTTCGGAAAACTATATGCTTTTTTATTACTTTATCTGTCCGATGGTTATACAACCTTGTAACCGGCGAACGATAAAAATAAATTATCAACCTTTATCCTGTGTCAGTTCAAAATCTCCTCGAATTAATGGCTATCGGTTATATGGATATTCGTTGACCCAATGGAAGCCCCTGTTAACTAAACGAAATTTATTAATATCAAATTTTTTAAACTTCATTTGTATAGAATCCTTACCGATTAATCCGGTAATTATTAGACTTGTTGAATCTTTTTGGTAAAACAGTGTTGATTTATTAGCAGTATCAGCATAAGAATACATCAAAATATTTTTAAGAGAATCGTTTACTATGAAATTATAATATTTCAGGCTGTCGTTCATCATTTTTACCTGGGCATTATTTTCAAATTGAATAATTAACTGTTTCCATCGGGTACTGTCTGTACCAAGTGGAAGAATCGTATCGTTATTGCGAATTACCGTTTCTGTATTGTAAATGCCATACAATTGAGGAAGCTTACGTAAGTCACCATATTGTTCCTGGCTACTAATTGCCCCACTAATGGTTGAATAAAGTAAAGAAATAATAAACATGGCCTTTATAATCAACCAGGCCATTTTCGTTTTAGTTGATTTCAGCATTGATGGAAAAGAAATTTTTTCCACTGTACCTTTACCTAGTAAAACATTAAATACTCTTTTGACATCGGGTGCCATTAAAAACAGGGCCATTAATAATAATACAGAAGAATACAATTTTACGGGAACATCGTAACAGTAATTGATCATTGCAATGTTCAGGGTTACAATAAAAACCACCAGCGATCCTAACAGTGTGGTACGGCTGAATAACAACAAGAAACCTCCAACCACTTCTGCCCAGCCTGTATAAGCACTATACGCCTTTGAATAACCGATAAATGACCAGGCAAGCCCCATAGGTGATTTATCACCGAAAGTTTGCACCAATTGAGACAAATAGGGAAACGGCATTTGAAGATGAAATACTTTAACCATTCCATATCCTATCATTGCCGAGGCAAGGTAATAACGTACCAATACCTGTAACCAATAAATAGCCTGGTTATACGATTTTCGCTTGCGATCGAATATCGTCCATACGATACATGCAAAAATTGAAAAGCTAAAATGGGTGAAAAGTAGCACATAATCGTAGGTTGTATCGCCGCTACCGTTGGTAAATATGGTGATGGGTGTTTTAAGTCCGATTATATTTTTACCCACCCAGGGAATAAACTTGTGCCAACCATTGTTATACGCTTCAAATGGCGCAGCATACCATTCGGAAACTGTGGCGTGCCCATCAAGCAGGATACTTAAAAATGGAATGGAATCAATGGGAAAGGGAAAAAGATAGATAATGAAAAAGCAACAAAAAAAACGAAAGGTCATTTTTTTAAAAGTTCCCCAGTCTTGCTTTTGTAAAGCAGTTATTTCCATTCAGGTTTAGTTTATTTTTGGAAATTAGTATGAATAAATAAATAAACGAGAAAAATAGTGGTGAATCGTAAAATTATTTTTTTAATTAACCCTATAGCTGGTACAAGGGGTAAGGATGAATTGATGAAACTTATCATTAAAAAAACCAACCAACGAAAAATTAATTATGAAATATTACCAACTGTGGCCGATGGAGATTATACATTTTTAGAGGCGAAACTACAAGAAGAAGGGATAACGAAAATAGCCATTTGTGGTGGCGATGGTTCGGTAAACCAGGTAGTAAACTCTTTGGCCCATACCAACATGAACTTTGGTATCATTCCCATGGGTTCGGGCAATGGATTGGCACTTTGTGCAGGTATTCCGCGAAATAGTAACAAAGCAATCGATATTCTTTTTGATGGCACTCCCCGATATATTGACGCCTTCCTGGTAAATAAACAATTTGCGTGTATGCTTTGCGGACTTGGGTTTGACGCTACTGTTGCCCATGAGTTTGCTAAACATCCCAAAAGAGGATTGGCTACCTATGCTTCACTTACTACTAAAAACTTTTTTTCGGCCAAAGCTTTTTCTTTTCTCATAGAAGCAAATAAACTTTCCTTTTCTGCAGATGCATTTTTAATAAGTATTGCCAACAGCAATCAATTTGGAAATAATTTTACCATTGCCCCAAAGGCATTATTATCAGACGGTTTGTTAGATGTAGTAATTGTAAAAAAAATAGCCAAGCCTTTACTGCTATTTACAGTAATGAGGCAGGTATTATCAGGGCAACTAAGAAGAATTGAAAACTCGCTTCATTCTCCTATAATTTATTTTCAAACAACAGATTTACGTATAAAAAATCTGCAGGAAGCGCCATTACATATTGATGGAGAGCCGCGCGAAACTATTGTAGAATTATCTATTAAAATACTACCAAATCATTTTAAACTTATTCACGGTTGGTAACAGCAGTATCTTTCGTTTTCTTTGTTAAGTTTTCCAATTGATGAAAGGCGGCTGAATTATTTTCGCTTTCCAATGCTTCTGCAATATCCTGTTTTTCCAATTTGGTTAAATGAAAATTCAATGCGGCTTTGGCTTCTTCTTTCCTTGGATAATATTGAAATGTAAATTTATAAATATGTTTGCCCATAAACTGCTGTGTTAAACTAAGCATATCGTTTTGTGTATACTCCTGCATTTTATACCAATTATATTGTAACAACAATAAAGGCCTTGTGGCAATTTCTGAAATGCTATTAGCCTCAAAGGGGTTTTCCCATCCTCCTGTTTTCCGGTCGCGAATTTGGAGCAATACAACTCCACCCGTATTTTCTTTTATCCATTCATTAAACACCTGTATAAAACGGATGGCTGTTTCCTGTCCAAAATTATCTCGTAATCCTGCATCCATTA
>JBJXDV010000230.1:0-5219 GCA_046153465.1 Chitinophagaceae bacterium | reverse complement strand
AATAAAAGAGGAACCATTAAACCAATCAGAGGCCCTGCAATATACCAGGGCCATGGCTTTTGAATTATTTCAATCATAGTTTTTAATCAGGAATTTTTTGTTTTGGAAGAATCGGGAGCAAAAGAAAATAAAAACATTGCTCCCAACATAGCACCGTACAAGGTAGATTTTGTTGGATTGGACCATATAGCACAAGTACCAGAATTGCATCCAATATTTTTCCAATAAAAAAAACCTGCAAGTGCGCCTGTTAAGGCACCAATACTAAGCAACAATATTGCTTTTTTATTTTTCCTTAGGAATTTTATAATCATTTAATTATTATAAGCTAGCAAAGCCTATAAAATTACGAAGAATATTGTTGCAAAATCTGCCGTAGTTGTAGGCTGTTGACCACCCCTGACTGCCGCCATTTAATTTCTCCTTCTTTAAATAGTATTAAGGTAGGCACTCCCTGTATATTATAGGTAGCTGCCGTTCCGGGATTCTTATCCACATCTACTTTTAGAATGGTAACTAAATCGCCCATTTGGTGCTTTACCTCTTTCAACACTGGCGCCATTGTTTTGCAGGGGCCACACCATTCTGCAAAAAAATCAACCAATACCGGCTTATTGCCTTTTATTATATCTGTAAATACTGCCATCAGTTATTTTTTATTTCTTCAAATTCTGTAGTATTCGCTAAATCGATTTTTTTATGCTTTTCGATGGATGTGTTACACGCATTTCCAGAACAGCACTGAGTTGTAAACAGACCCAGTGAAACAAAGGCCGCTCCAAATACTATAGTTGGCCAGTGTTGTTGTTGAATACCCATCACCATAATAGGTATACCGCCTGCTATACGAACAACCCTGCAAACATTCCACTCTATTACTATTCTTTTAAGATATGTCATACTATTTTTTTTATTAATGAATTCCAGGAGCCACCATTAAATGCAATTACCCCAGAGCTATTCAGCATTGAAGTAGCAGTAGCGCTGCGCATTCCAGACTTACAACAGGTAATCACTGTTTTGTTTTTTTTCTTAAGCTCATTTATTTTTGTATTCAATTGATCAAGGGGAATATTAATTGAGCCGGGTATATTTCCTTCCCTGAATTCTGCCGGGGTTCTTACATCCAAAATTGAACAACCTTGTTCTACTAATTTTTTAAAATCCGTTTTTGTACCAAACAATTTTTCTAATCCAAACATGTGTTGATTTTTAAAGTTAATAAACTATAATAACGTTGTTGGGCATATGTATTCGGTAGTTGGTAACAAACCAGATTCTTTGATTGCCTGAAAACCACCTTTTATATCAATAAGATTATTATAACCCCTGGCTTTAAGAATTGAAATAAAAATCATTGAACGGTACCCTGCGGCACAATGCACATAGTATGTTTTTGTTTTATCGAGCAATCCGTTACTTTCATTGATATAATCGAGACTAACGTTCTCCGCGCCTACCACATGTTCCGAATTGTATTCACTCTTTTTCCGTACGTCAATGATGGAATTGTCTTCATGGGTTGACAGGATGATGGTCAATTCTATTGTGCTGATTGATTTAATACAATCTGTCTCTTTCCCGGCTTTTATCCATGCATCCATTCCTCCTTCCAAATATCCAAAAGCATGATCATATCCAACCCTGGCCAATCGGGTTATCACTTCCAGTTCACGGCCGGGTTCAACCACTAACAAGATTTGTTGTTTTATATCCGGGATTAATGCGCCAACCCATGGCGCAAAGTTTCCATCAATTCCAATACTTATAGAGTTTGGAATAAATACCCGGGCAAAAGACCGTGCATCTCTGGTATCCAAAATCAATGCATTCGTTTCATTCGCAGCTTTTTCAAATGCAGTTGGTGTTAATCCCTGGTTACCGCGCTTAAGTACAGTGTCTACACTTTCGTATCCTTTTATATTCATCAATACATTTAAAGGAAAATACTGTGGAGGCTCGGTTAAACCTGTTAATACTTCTTTCACAAATTCTTCGCGGCTCATTCCTTCTTTCAATGCATAGTTTGTAGCTTTTTGATGTGCCAAACTATCGCTTGTCTCTTTACTCATATTCTTACCGCAAGCACTACCCGCACCATGGGCCGGATAAATTATTATATCGCCCGGTAAAGGCATTATTTTGTAGTGCAGGGAATCATACAAATGATTTGCCAGTACTTCCTGTGTTAGGGTTGCCTTTAGTTTTTGCGCCAGATCGGGCCTGCCCACATCGCCAATAAAAAGAGTATCGCCGGTAAATAAGGCGGTTTCCTTTCCGTCTTCATCTTTTAATAAAAAACAGCTACTTTCCATCGTATGGCCCGGGGTATAAATTAGTTTGAACGTGATGGCACCCACTTTAAATTCCTGGCCGTCGCTTGCTACGATGGCTTCAAAACCCGGTTGCGCTGTTGGACCAAATACAATTTTTGCTCCTGTTTCTTTTGCCAGGTCAATGTGCCCCGAAACAAAATCGGCATGAAAATGCGTTTCAAAAACATATTTAATTGTTGCGCCATTTCTTTCGGCCTTATCGATATAAGGTTGTACTTCGCGCAGCGGGTCTATAATAACCGCTTCGCTTTCTGATTGTATATAATATGCTCCCTGTGCAAGGCAACCTGTATAAATTTGTTCGATTTTCATACTAACTATATAAGAGGATGATTACTTTTATTTAAATACAAAATTCGTGAATCAAATAGGTAATTGATATGACTTTTGTCACACAAGATTTTTTTATTACCATTTTTAACGTAAAAAAGATAGTATGTTGCTAATCGTTGGGCATGAACGCATTTCCTATTCTTGAACTACATTCGATTTACTAATGTTAAAAAAAGAACTGATCCTGAAAAATAAATAAAAGGTGAGTAATTTTTTAAGCGCGAAGAAAAAGCTCATTCATTAAAATAAATAGCCCCATCAATAATACAAACCAGCCAAATATCATTTTTAGTATTGCTCCCTCTATTTTTTTGGAAAGAAGACTCCCTATAAATACACCAATAACGGCAATGCCGGTGAAAGAAAGCAATAAACTCCAATTAAAGTGATAGTGACCGATACTAAATACGAACCCGAAAAGTGAGTTAATGGCAATAATTAGCAAGGATGTGCCGATTGCTGTTTTCATAGGAAGCCTTATCAATAAAACCAGGGCCGGTACAATTAAGAAGCCACCACCTGCTCCCAATAAACCTGTAAAAAGACCAACTATTAAACCGGGTACCAAAAGAGAAAGTAATTTATAATGATGGGATAAGTCCTTTTCTTCATTTAATAATTCTTTTGCCTTATTATTGGAACGAAGCATAAAAAAAGCTGACACCACCATTACCACTGCAAATACCAACATCAGTAAACGACCTTTATTAATAACCATATCGCCTACACTAAAAATATATTCTGGAATGGCGGGTAAAACAAAGTGACGCGCCATAAAAATAGTAAGGATGGAAGGGATACCAAATAAAGAAACTGCGCGAAAATCCACTAGCTTATGAGCAAATGCTCTTGCGCCTCCCACCAAACTGGTAATACCTACAATAAAAAGGGAGTATCCTGTGGCAAGTACCGCATCTATTCCAAACAAATAGACCAATACAGGTACAGTAAGTAATGAACCGCCACCGCCAATCAATCCCAGTGAAAGTCCAATTAATAAAGCCGTTATATAACCGATAAATTCCATAAAGTTGGCGAGCGTACAAAGTTGGTAAGATAAAATAAACGAATGCGTGATATTTATCACAAAAGAATTCTTCCTATAACGAAAGAATTTCAATTTGATTACGGTGCAATTTCACTTTCCCCAATACTTCCATTTTTTTAAGCAGCCGGGATATTACTTCGCGGGATGAGTTTAGTTCATCTGCAATTTCCTGGTGACTGATTTCAATAAAATTTGTATCGAATATTTCCTGATGTCTCTTAAGATTAAACTCCAATCGCTCATCCATTGCGCGAAAAGCAACATGATCAATAGTAATTAATAATTCTTCAAAACGGGATCGGTAGGTTTCCAATACAAAATGATACCAGCTTGTATATTTGTGCATCCATTCATCCATCAATTTTAATGGAATAGCCAGGACCTCTGTTTCTTTTACAGCTCTTGCCATTACCTGGCTGGTTTCCGATTTAGTAGCACACACCATACTCAATGCACATGCCTGGCCAGGTTGCAGGTAATACATAAAGAACTCATTGCCTTCTTCGTCTTCACGGTAAACTTTCACCAGGCCATCTATAATAAGAAGGGTACTTCGGAAATACTGGCCGGTGCGCATCATTTGTTCTTGTTCATCATAGATTTTTGATTCTCCATAGATCAAAAGTTCATCTCTTAACCGAGGTTCGAGTGTGGGGAATAGTTTTTCAATTGTGGTAGTTTGCATATATTATAAATACAATAAACAAAGATGAAAAATTATTATGACATTGAAGGGAAACGTATTTTTGACAAAACATAAACTATTGCTTAAAAATTTCTTTGATGAACGGTTGATAGAAGCGGGTTGCGACGAAGCCGGAAGAGGTTGCTTTGCCGGGCCTGTAGTTGCTGCAGCGGTAATATTACCTTATGATTTTTATCATCCTCTGTTAAACGATTCAAAAAAAGTTACAGAATGCAACCGTAAAGAATTAAGAGTTTATATTGAAGAGAATGCACTTGCCCACGGAGTAGCGTTTGTAGATGAGCAGGAAATTGATCGTATCAATATCTTAAAAGCTTCCATCAAAGCAATGCACCTTGCTATTGATCAATTAAAAATTACTCCCGAATTTCTGCTAATTGATGGCAATCGTTTTATTAATTATAAAAAAATAAAACATACATGTATTATTAAAGGAGATGGATTGTATGCGTCGATCGCAGCTGCCAGCATTTTAGCCAAAACATGGCGCGATGACTATATGCAAACACTTCATCATCAGTTCCCCTATTACAACTGGAGTAATAATAAGGGTTATGGAACCGCAGCTCACCGTATCGCTATTGAAGAACATGGCCTGTGCGTTTACCATCGAAAATCATTTAAATGCCAGCGCCCACAGCTATCTCTTTCTATTTGATCTCTTTACCATTTTTAGTAATTGCCGTTAAACCTGGGTACCCATTCATGGTCTTAGAAGGGTATATATTTTGAACCACTAAAATAAACTCATGAAAACAAAATTAGTTATAGCACTTGCTTTAATAATGGGATTATC
>JBJXDV010000229.1:0-8106 GCA_046153465.1 Chitinophagaceae bacterium | reverse complement strand
CTTATTATTTATCCTTCGAAGTACGCAACGTATACACCTGAAGATAATAGTATAATTGGGAATGTCGCATTTTATGGGGCTACCAGTGGAGAAGCATTCATTAGGGGTAAAGCAGGTGAGCGGTTTGCAGTAAGAAACTCGGGTGTTCATGCCGTGGTAGAAAGTACGGGTGATCATGGATGTGAGTATATGACGGGTGGACGCATTGTAATCTTAGGGGACACCGGAAGAAATTTTGCCGCCGGAATGAGTGGAGGTATTGCCTATGTATATGATGTAAAAGGGAAATTTGAAAGCAATTGCAATAAGGAAATGGTGGATCTTGATCCGGTATCCGAAACGGACGCTGCTGAATTACTGGAAATGATTTCCCGGCACTTTACCTATACCGGAAGTACTGTCGCAAAATTTGTGTTGGACGATTTTGAAAATCAGTTGAGGAATTTTGTGAAAGTATTTCCTAAGGATTATAAGAAAGTACTGTTGCAAAAGATGGAAGGCATTAAGCAGAAAGCTTGAAAAAAAAATTGAGCATTACTGAACTTATGAGGATCAATAGAAATGTTTTGATTTTGCTGAATAGCATTGATATCGTACAGGTAAGTTACATCCGCCAGGCCAAGCAATTCGGACGGACAACAGGAGATCAGCAGACTTACCGCAGCGGGGACCAACTACAGTGAACCAACTATTATAAAGCATTACAATGGGTAAAGCAACTGGATTTTTAGAATTTACAAGAGAACTTCCTGTTAAAATGCCGGTGCAGGAAAGATTGACACACTACCACGAATTCATTAACCGGTACTCGGATGTAAAATTGAATCAACAGGCTTCACGTTGTATGAATTGCGGGATTCCATTTTGTCATAATGGTTGTCCGCTGGGTAACGTAATTCCAGAATTCAACGATGCTGTATATGCGAAAGATTGGAAGGAGGCCTACCAAATCCTGAGTTCTACAAATAATTTTCCAGAATTTACGGGTCGTATTTGCCCTGCCCCTTGCGAAACTGCCTGTGTATTAGGAATCAATCAACCAGCCGTAGCCATCGAAGAAATTGAGAAGCATATTATTGAAATTGCATTTGATAAAGGATTTGTTCAACCACGAAAGCCAAATGTTCGTACCGGAAAGAAAGTAGCTGTGGTAGGCTCGGGTCCGGCAGGGTTGGCAGCAGCGGCACAATTAAATTATGCCGGGCATACGGTAACCGTTTTTGAACGGGATGATATGGCAGGTGGGCTATTACGTTATGGCATACCTGATTTTAAATTAGAGAAATGGGTGGTGGAAAGACGGGTGAAGTTGCTGGAAGAAGAGGGCGTAGTGTTTAAATGCAATGCCAATGTTGGAGTTAATATAAGTATTAATGACTTACTAAGAGATTATCACGCTATTGTTTTAACCGGTGGGTCTACGGTACCACGTGATTTAGATATTCCTGGAAGATCATTAAAAGGTGTTCATTTTGCGATGGAGTTTTTGAAACAGCAAAACAAACGAAATGCGGCGAAAGATCCGCTTGCAAATGCCTCTACGGAAAGCAATATTTTTTCTGAAGATATTTTAGCTGTGAAAAAAAATGTGGTAGTCATTGGTGGAGGGGATACAGGTAGCGATTGTGTAGGAACATCAAATCGGCAGGGAGCAGTAATGGTTACCCAATTTGAATTAATGCCAAAGCCTCCCGAAAATAGAACCTCTTTTATGCCCTGGCCGAGTTATCCAATGACATTAAAAACATCTACTTCTCATGAAGAAGGTGCTGATCGGCAATGGGCCCTGGCCACTAAAGAATTTATTGGTGATGCCGATGGAAATTTAAAGGCTGTGAAAATTGTGGACCTTGAATGGAAGTCTGGTGCAGATGGTAAGCCAGCGCAATTTGTGGAAAGGCAAGGTAGCGAACGTGAGATTATATGTGAGTTGGCTTTACTGGCAATGGGTTTTGTTCATCCTCAACACAAGGGACTTATAAGTGAATTAGGAGTAGAATTAGATGAACGGGGAAATGTAAAAGCTACCGAGAAAAGTTATCAAACCAATATCAATAAGATATTTGCAGCAGGCGATATCAGAAGAGGTCAGAGTTTGGTAGTTTGGGCAATTAGTGAAGGGAGGGAATGTGCAAGGAAAGTAGATGAATTTCTGATGGGATATTCGATGTTGGAAACTAAAGACAATATGTTATTGGCTACGCAATAGATTTTTTCGAAAACTAATTTTAGCCATCCCAACCGGGATGGCTTATTTTTAGGCTTTTATAAATATATTTATTATTATCATGTGATATTTTTTTGATTTTTTTATATTTCTGAACAAATTGTTTAAAATAATTCACTAAACTAACAAATGTTTTTACTTAATTAACATACTTTAGCACTGTATCGATCATATATATATTAATTTAATACTAAAACTAAAAGCAATCAAAATGAGTAAAGCGACAGCAAAACAAATTGCGCCCTTCCTGGTGCTGGTGGCTTTGGCGATCGCAGCTATGTTTATCAAACCAGCGGCTGATTACGTTCCAGGTCCCAACGATCCACAGTACAATCCATCAGATATTGCCTGGGTTTTGGTTTCTACAGCGCTGGTATTTTTAATGACACCTGGACTTGCATTTTTCTATGGCGGTATGGTTCATCGGAAAAATGTGATCTCTACTATGATTAAAAGTGTGGTAGCAGCAGGGGTAGTTGGAATTTTATGGGTAACAGTTGGTTTCAGTTTGAGTTTTGGAGAATCCATCGGAGGATTTATCGGTAATCCTACGACCTATTTATTTTTCCAGGGAGTAAAATCGGGTGCTGCATGGCCGTTAGCCAATACAATACCTCTTACTCTATTTGCTTTGTTTCAACTAATGTTTGCAATTATTACTCCCGGCCTGGTAGTAGGAGCAGTAGCTGAAAGAATTCGATTTACTTCTTACATCTTATTTATAGTATTATTCAGCCTATTAGTTTATGCTCCTGTTGCTCATTGGTCGTGGCACCCCGAAGGGTTTCTGGCAAAAATGGGTGCATGGGATTTTGCGGGAGGAACAGTTGTGCACATCACCGCTGGTTGTGCCGCGTTGGCTGGTGCCCTGGTTTTGAAAAGAAGAAGAGTGCATATTGAAAACAAAGAAATTCCACCAGCAAATGTTCCCTATGTTTTAATTGGTACCGGGTTACTTTGGTTTGGTTGGTTTGGATTTAATGCTGGTTCGGCAGTTGGATCAACTCCTTTGGCAGTTAACGCTTTTGGAACTACTTCTACAGCAGCATCGGCTGCAGGATTGGCCTGGATGTTTTTTGATGTATTGAAAGGAAAGAAGCCTTCGGTACTTGGGTTTTGTATAGGTGCAGTAGTTGGATTAGTTGCAATAACTCCAGCAGCGGGTTATGTTGGAATTCCACAAAGTATTATCATAGGCGTTGTTGGAGCTATTATATCCAATATTGCCGTTAGCATCAAACAAAAATCAAGATTGGATGATACACTTGATGTATTCCCCTGTCATGGTATTGGGGGTATGGTTGGTATGTTATTAACCGGAGTATTTGCCAACCAACTGGTGCATGGTATTAAAGACGGTCCTGAAGGATTGTTCTATGGAAATTATTCTTTTTTCTTTACGCAATTAAAAGCAATGGCAATTGTTGCCGGTTATAGCTTCGGCGTTTCGTGGCTTATTTTCAAATTTATACAAGTAGTATTGCCAATGCGGGTAACTGAAGAAGAAGAAGCACTGGGTTTGGATGCTACCCAGCATAATGAAAAATATTTGCAGGGTACACTGCTTGTTCCATCAAATGGGAAATTGCAGGAATCAATGTATGAATCAGAAGTATAATATTAAATAAAAGAGTACGGCATAATATGGGTTGCGCTAACAACACATTACCGTACTCTTCTTTAACACTTAAAATCTTTACAATGTTACGAAAATTATTTATGGCAGCAATTGCCATGGTTATATCCCTCTTTTCGTTTTCTCAGGTTGCTTCTATGCAAGTTGATACTGCTGCAGCTACTGCACCAGCTCCGGATGAAGAAAAAAAACCTGTCTTAACAATCACAGGTTCCGCAGATGTTTATTACCGCTATGATTTTGCTAAAACGAAGGCTAATAACTTTACAAGTTTTACTAATTCTCAAAAAAGCTTTTCATTGGGTATGGCCAGTGTAAAATTTGAGCATAAATCTGAAAAAGTTGGTGTTGTCGCTGATTTGGGTTTTGGAACCCGGGCATCTGAATTTTCCTATAACGACGGCGGTATTCTATCTGCCATTAAACAATTATATATCAGCTATTCTCCGAATAGTTGGCTAAAGCTTACTGCCGGATCCTGGGCTACCCATGTTGGTTATGAACTCGTAGATCCTCAATTAAACAGAAATTATAGCATGTCGTATATGTTTACCAATGGACCCTTCACACATACTGGCTTAAAGGCAGAAGTTACTAAAGGCAAGCATGGGTTTATGATTGGAGTTTCAAATGCCACTGATTTTCGGATACCACCGGATACAATGATTAATAAGAAATTTCTATTGGCACAATACAGTGTTGCTTTAACGGATAATGTGAAATTGTATTTGAATTATGTAGGAGGAAAAAACCCGGATAGCTCCAAAACAAGCCAGTTTGATGCAGTGATTACAGCAAAAATTAACGATAAATTCAGTTTGGGATATAATGGTACCGTAAATTCTTCGAAAGGATGGGATGGCTCTAAAAATGTTAATGGAAAAAGCTGGTGGGGATCTGCGTTATATATTAATATTGATCCAACACCCTGGTTCGGACTTACTGCCCGTGGAGAATTATTTAGCGATAAAAATCAGCTAAAAGTATTTGCATCTGCTCCAAAGGGCGGAAGTATTTTTGCGACCACCCTTTCCGCAAATTTTAAAACCGGTGGTTTTATTTTTATTCCAGAATTAAGATTTGAAAATGCAGGAGAAAATATTTATGTTGATAAAGATGGTGCTGGAAAAAAATCTGCTGCAAGTTTTGTGTTGGCTGCTATTTATTCATTCTAATACTATTAGCTACTAAAGGGTTAGTATACACCTATTTTCATATGGCAAGCAATCGTTGATACCTCCCTGTTTCTACAGGGAGGTTTTTTTTGATTCTTTAGTACTAACAATTGTTCTTGCAAAAAAATCTATTAACAATTTCTTTATAATAAAAATTATATTAACAGGGTTACCTTCTATAACTTTGCAGTATTAATAAATAATAGAAGATTGTTACAATAGTCAAATACTTCTTTCGTTTTAATAACGCTGAAACGATTCACTTCTCTCCTGATTCTGCCTGTTCTTTACGATGCTTCCCGTTTTGAAATAAAATTTGCTGCCTCATTTTTTCATTAAAAACTACGTATATGAAATCACAAATCAATTTCAAGGCTATTAGTATGTTCGTACTTGTATCACTGTTAGTATTCAGCGCTTCTGTAAAAACAGCAACGGCTCAAACAAACGGTATCACTGCAAATGTCGAAAGCAAACCCGAGTTACAGGTTAAATTTATCGGAACTACGGGAGAATTCCTGTATTTTGAACTTACCATGCTGCAAGCGGATGAATCCCGTTCCAGTTTGCGAATCCGAAATGAAAATGGTAACGAAATTTATTTCGAAACGGTGTCTCAAAAAGCAATGATACGTAAACTAAAAATTGCCAAAGGTGAAGCAGAAAAACTGGAATTTGTTTACAACACCACTAAGGGAGAAGTAAAGAAAGTTATTGAAATAAAAATAAAACTTCAGGAGACCGTGGAGGTGAAAGATATCGTTCGGCTTTAATCTCTAAAATTAGCATTTAACTTTTTGAGGGCTTATAAACAATGATTACGTCCTCCATGTTTATGGAGGACTTTTCTATGGATACAACTCAAACGAATTGTGTTTAGTAATGAAAATAAAAAACATGCGATTCAATAGAATGCCTGAGGATTAAGCGCTGCCTTGGTCTAAATTTTATCCAGCGCCTGTTTTATATCCTCCAATATATCATCAATATGTTCAAGCCCTACGGAAATACGTATAAGCCCGGGCGTAATACCCACTTCTTGTCTTTCAGCTTCACTTAATTTTGAATGAGTAGTGGAGGCTGGATGAGAGGCAATGCTTCTGGTATCGCCGAGGTTATTAGTCATAGATAACATTTCTAAACCGTTCAGAAAAGATCGGCCGCTTTCAACGCCGCCTTTAATTTCAAAAGTTATGATACCACCACCATTGCTCATTTGTTTTTTTGCAATAGTATATTGAGGATGCGTAGAAAGGAAAGGATACTTTACCCAGTTCAGTTTTGGGTGATGCTGTAATAACGTAGCGAGCTTTAATGCATTGTCGGCATGTTTATCCATTCGTATAAAAAGTGTTTCCATGCTTTTGCTCAGGACCCAGGCATTAAATGGGCTCATAGAAGGCCCCGTATTTCGAACAAATAAATAGAGTTGATCAATTAATTCCTTTCTTCCAACTACAACACCTCCAAGTACTCTTCCTTGTCCATCAATAAATTTCGTGGCCGAATGTATTACTAAATCAGCACCAAGTTTTATCGGCTGCTGTACAGCGGGAGTTGCAAAGCAATTGTCTACTACCAATAAAATTTTATTCTTTTTGCACAATGCAGCAAGTGATTCTATATCTACGATATCCAATCCAGGATTGGAGGGCGTTTCTACATATAATATTTTTGTAGTGGGGCGTATCAGAGAAGCAATGGTTTCAGGGTTACTCATATTGAAATACGAATAATCAATTCCCCACTTAGGTAAATATTTGGTAAGCAGGGTGTGAGTAGAACCAAATACCGCAGATGCAGAAATGATATGATCACCTTTGCTCAAAAACGTCATGAATGTTGCAAACACGGCGGCCATTCCGGTACCGGTTGCAATACCATCTTCCGTTTCTTCGAGTACCGCAATTTTTTTTATGAATTCATCTACGGTGGGATTAGAAAAACGTGAATAAATATTTACATCTAAGCTGTCATCGGCAAACGCTGCAGCCATTTCTTCCGCAGAATCATAGGTAAAACTGCTTGTAAGAAACACAGGAGTAGAATGTTCTTTCTCTGCTGTTTGTCTTGTTTGAAGACGAATGGCTTTTGTTTCAGGGTGTTTTGACATTTTATACTCCTTGTCTTAAATAAAAAAAATTAGTTTGCCATAGTTCCGTTTACCGATACACTAAACGTGATCATTGCTCCAGCCTTTCGAAGAGTTTCAGCTACTGAACAATATTTATTTATTGATAATTCGGCGGCCCTGATTGCTTTGGAAGGATCTAGTTCTCCTGTCATTTCAAAAACGACCCTTACCGTTTTCCATAAAGAAGGTTCCTTTCCTTCTTCCCTTTCTCCATCAACTGATATCTTTAATGTTTTAAGGTCCTGCCGTTGTTTTTTAAGAATACTTACAACATCGGCACTACTGCAACCACATAACGCAGCCAGCATTGTTTGCATTGGCCTTAGGCCATTACCCATACCACCCTGATCCACTGGAATATCAATTTGCATGGAATTTCCTTTTTGATCCGTGATGGTCATTCCAAAATCTCCTGTAGTTCTTTCTGAATAAATAAGCGGCATATTTTATACTTTTATTATGCGAAGATAATGGGAAGCAAAATAGCTGGCTTATGAATTAAGGAATTCAACCGGAACGATGATCAGCAAAAGCGATCAACGATTGACGCGTTGAATCGTTTGTTAAAAGGCTTTTACCAGGATGCGTATGCTCCAAAGTACCACCATTGTTCCTAATAAAATAAAAGAAGCTTTTCGTGGTAATTTACCCTGCAGTTTTGCCGCAATAGGTGCTGCTGCAACGCCGCCAATAATTAACCCAAGTATAACCTGCCAATGCTGAACACCTATTAACGTGAAAAAAGTAAAAGCACTTGCAAGTGTAACAAAAAATTCGGTTAAGCTTACAGAGCCAACTACAAAACGTGGCGTCCTTCCTTTTGTAATTAAGGTTGCGGTAACGATAGGTCCCCAACCGCCACCTCCAAACGAATCCAGAAAACCTCCAACACCAGCCAACCAACTATATGCTTTAAATTTCTTTTTTACTGTTA
>JBJXDV010000228.1:0-9932 GCA_046153465.1 Chitinophagaceae bacterium | reverse complement strand
GATAGCGGAAAGTAGTATTCGAAGTACGGAAATTAGTATTTAGTCAGGCTGGAACCGAGGATGATTGAAAAAATGAAGTTGAATATAACAATAGAAGCTGTGTAGTTGATTTGGCACAAAGGGATCTGACTAATCTGCTGAAATTATTTCATTGATTAGTAGTTAAGCGTTACACCTGCACCAAGGCCCATGTCGCTGTCATAATGTGTAGACAGCCCAAGGTTTTTGCCAATAATGTACTTGAGCCCAGCAATATATTCTTTGTCGGTGTTGAGCATAAAACTAAAACGTAACCGTTTGGAAACCGGAACATCTTCTCTCATTAGTTGCACCCTTATATTTCCGTCGTGGTATATTTCTGTTTGTATTTTTACCAGCATAGGCAATGTATATTCAATGCCTAAACTAAATTGCCGCCTGTTGTCTTTAGTGTTTATTTGCCCGAAAAGGTTTTTTTGTGTTTCGCCAATTGTTAATTTTCTATACCTCCAGTCAAAACCAATGAAAGGCATTAGCCATTGCATTTTTCCAATGTATCTTCCAATATGTGTTTCTGTTTCTTGTCCATGATGAGTTGTGTAGCCCAACCGCCACTCCGTGCCAATACTCCAACGTGTATTTGAAAACATTGCCATTCCATCGTTTCCGTTATTTGCAAAATCATTTTCAGCCATTAAATGAAATTTCCTGTCATCTGCAAATAGTTTGCGTTGAGCAAACTTCGGATTTGGTATTTCGGTATTCTTTGGTGAATTTTCGTAATGAAAAACTCTGCCCATCCCGGCCATCATATGGTATAAAATATGGCAATGAAAAAACCAATCACCGCTTTCGGTTGCAGCAAATTCTAACGTGTCAGTTTCCATTGGCATAATATCAATGGTGTTTTTTAACGGTGCATAATCGCCTTGCCCGTTGAGCACTCTAAAGTCATGCCCGTGTAGATGCATAGGATGCCGCATCATTGAACCGTTGTATAAAATCATTCTGACCGTTTCTCCTTTCTTTATTAATATTTTATCTGTTTCAGAAACTACTCTATTATCTAAACTCCAAACATAACGGTTCATATTTCCAGATAATTCAAATCGTAATTCCTTTACTGGTGCATCGTTTATTCCGTTGGTTTTTGTTGGCGATTTCAACATGGCGTAGTTCAGCGTTACTATATCCGAAACAGCATTGCTGTTATATTGGTCGGCATTCATATTCATCCTACGTATACTGTGGCTTGCATGATTTGCTGGCATTTTTTCATTCGCCATTTTCATTGACGTGTCCCGGGGCATATTCATTTCCGGCATTTCTTCGACGGTTTTATTTTTTGCTTCTCCTGTAATTTCGGGATACATTACCACATTCATATCCATTTGGTTCAGGCTCATCTGCATGTTCATATCGTCAAGGGTGCCATTCATTTTCATCATGCCATTCATCATCTTCATGCCTTCAAAATATTTTAGTTTGGGCAATGGCAAAGCAAGTTGTTTAATTCCATTTCCTATGTATAAGGATGCAGATTTTGTTCGGTCTTCAGAAGTTACCAAAAATTCATAGGCCGTACTGTCGGCAGGAATTGTAAGGATTACATCATAAGTTTCTGAAACGGCAATAATTAGTCTGTCTACATCTACCGGCTCAACATCATTGCCATCGTTTGCTACAACAGTTATTTTTCCACCGGCGTACGTAAGCCAAAAATAAGTTGAAGCACCACCATTTGAAATTCTTAAACGTACTTTGTCGCCACCATTAAATTGCGAAAGTTGGCTTTCATTTTTTCCATTAATTAAAAATTTATTGTAGTACACATCGCTTACATCCATTGCATTCATTCGTTTCCATTCATTGGTAACTTTTGTTTTAAAATGCCTGCTTCGAATGGCTTCTAAATAACTTTGTGTAGTTCCTTTTTGGATCGCAAACCAATCTGTTGCGTTGTGTAGCATGCGGTGTACGTTATGGGGGTTCATGTCCGTCCATTCACTTAATATTATTGGCACGCTTGATAAACCATCAACATCTTTTCTTTTTACACTGTCTTCTGCTTTTTTGTTTAGTATCATTGAGCCATACATACCTATTTGTTCCTGTAAACCAGTGTGGCTATGATACCAATGAGTTCCATGTTGACGGATGGCAAACCTGTACAAATAGGTGGTATGTGGCTTAATTGGCATTTGTGTAAGGTTCGGTACGCCATCATATTGATTAGGCACAAATAATCCGTGCCAATGCAAAGATGTCTCCTCGTTCAGTTCGTTATGAACAAAAATTTCTGCAGTGTCGCCCTCCGTAAACGTGAGTGTTGGCATCGGGATTTGCCCATTTACCGCAATAGCTCTTTTTGATTTGCCCGAAAAATTTACCATTGTATCGGTAACGAATAGATGGTAACGTACTATTCTCTGAGGTGTATTACTTGCAATTATTTTCACGGCTGGGAGTATCTCCATAACCTGCTCCGTGTTCATTTTTTTAGATGTGCTCTGCAAATGCCTTTCGATTGCTTCATTTTTTTTATCTGTTGGTAGTTTTATGGAGTTGGTTTCGCCATTGATTAATATCATTCCGCACTTCGGGCAGTTACCCGGTTTGGCTGAATGGATTTCCGGATGCATTCGACAAGTGTTGATAACTGGCTGCTGGTTGATTTCTTTTTTACTACTATCCAACCCTTTTTTTTCCTGTGCTAGTGTGAAGTAATAAATGCCAGACAGGAGTATTATAAGTGCGATTTTCTTCATTATTATCTCGTTAATTTTCTATGTTAATATGCCAGAATTAAAATAGACTTAATTTGTGGATTATTAAATAAAAAAACTATCACCAATGAAATAAATTTTAAAAACATTGATGATAATTTCTTTCGGGAAATCAACAACAATCGAGAGGAACAATTTTATCTAACTGCTCAATTCTTTTTCTTTATGTTTTTTTTAGAGCCATTCCGCATTTAGAGCATTTGCCAGGTTTCGCACTTGTAACTTCCGGATGCATTGGACAGGCGTACATAGCCATCATTTTTTTCTTTTTTTCGCTGCACATTTTTCCACTCATTTCTATACAGTCGCCATCTTTCATCATCGTTTTTGTTCCATCTTTCGTAATACATTCCCCATTTTTCGTGCACGTTGTACCATTTTTCATAACCATGTCTTTTTCCATAGGCATTGTTTTTCCATCTTTCATTACCATCATTTTTCCATCTTTCATCATACAACAGTCTTTCATTATTGCAGATTTTTTGTGGGACTGTGCATACGTAGAAAGCGATACAAGCAAAAAAAGCAACGTAAAAGCCGAGGCCATTTTTACCAAGACTAATTTTTGGATTCTCATGATAAATATATTTTTATTTCTTCAGTACCGCTGTTGCCCGGTTCGTCAGTTTCGCTGTTGCCCGGGTTGATTATTTTTTACTTTCAAAAAACTTGCATTGATGGCAACTACAACTGTGCTTACCGTCATTAAAACTGCTCCTGTGGCTGGGCTTAATAAAATGCCTTGTTTGTACAAAACGCCTGCAGCCAAAGGCAATGCAATAACATTGTAACCTGTTGCCCAAATTAAATTCTGTATCATTTTTCGGTAAGTTGCTTTGCCGAATAAAATGAGGCTTACAATATCTTTGGGGTTGCTGTTTACTAAAACAATACCTGCGGTTTCTGCTGCAATGTCGCTCCCGCTGCCAACTGCAATACCAACGTTCGCAATTGCCAAAGCGGGTGCATCATTTACTCCATCGCCTGTCATAGCTACAAACTCGCCTTTACTTTGGAGTTCTTTTATCTTTTCCAGTTTTTGATGTGGTAATACTTCTGCAATAAAACTATCCATACCCAGCGTATCACTTACACTTTTTGCAACTTTGCTGTTATCGCCTGTAAGCAGAATGGATTTGATATTGTTTTCTTTTAGTGTTTTGATTGCTTCGGCAGATTCAGGTCTTATCTCATCTGACAATGCAATGTAACCTGCCAATTGATTGTTGATAATAACAAACACAACTGTCTCGGTATCGTTGGCAGTATAGCCTTGGGGTATTGAAAGATTATTTTCTTTTAAATATCCCGGACTGACTACCAATACTTTTTTGCCTTCTACTGTTGCTTCAACGCCTTTGCCGGTTATGGCATTGAAATTTTCTGTTGCCGGAATCGTAATAGATAAGTCTTTTACTTTTTTAAGGATACCTGTTGCAATGGGATGTTCTGACTTTTGTTCTAACGCAGATGTCAGGCGAATGATATCATTTTCTGTTAATTCTTTTTGAAGTGATACGATTTTTGATACTTCAAATTTACCAACGGTTAAGGTTCCTGTTTTGTCAAAAACTATGGTAGTGATTTTTCTTGCATTTTCAAAGGCTGTTCTGTTTTTAATAAGTAACCCATTTTTTGCTGACAATGCAGTTGATTTTGCAACCACCAAAGGAACTGCCAAACCCAAAGCATGAGGGCAACAAATAATAATCACTGTTACCATTCTTTCCATTGCAAAGGCTAAAGACTGCCCGGTGAGATACCAATATATAAATGTAGCAATACCTGTAGCTAATGCAATGATGGTTAGCCATCTTGCTGCTTTGTCTGCTAATAGCTGCGTTTGTGATTTTGATTTTTGTGCATCATCCACCAACTTTATTACCTGCGATAAATAAGAATCTTTTGCTGCATGCGACACGGTCACTTTTATTGAGCCATTGCCATTGATTGCACCTGCAATTACTTTATCGCCTTTTACTTTTTGTACTGGTTTGCTTTCACCTGTAAGCATACTTTCATTCAGATAACTTTCTCCTTCCAATATTATTCCATCGGCTGCAACTTTTTCACCCGGCTTTACAAGAATAATATCGTTCTCTTTCAGTGAATCGGTTTTTACATCATGTATCATATTAGGCATAACCATATGGGCATCAGATGGCATCAACTGTACCAATAACTCCAATTCTTTGGATGCACCTGCAATAGATTTCATTTCAATCCAATGTCCCAATAACATTATCCCGATAAGTGTTGTAAGTTCCCAAAAGAAATCCATTCCCTGCAAACCAAATACAATCGCTACACTGTAGATGTAAGCAACTGTTATAGCAAAGCCGATCAAAAACATCATACCAGGATTCTTTGTTTTTACCTCATCAACCAATCCTTTTAAAAATGGCCAGCCCCCATAAAAAAATACAATCGTTGACAAAATAAACGGAATATATTTCGATCTCTCAAACTGCCAATGAAATCCTAACCAATGCTGTATCATTTGGGATAACAGCATAATTGGTATGGTAAGAACAAGCACTACGTAAAATCGTTTTTTAAAATCTGCAATCATCATCGCGTGATGGTTATGCCCTGTTATACCCATTGCAGGGTTTTCACCATGCAGCATATTTGCATGGCTCATTTCTGAATGTTTGACGGACGCAGATGCGTCAACCGGTACCATATGTTGGAGCTGCTCCATGTTAAAGAGTTTTATAAATTTTAATGCATCAGACATTTTTAGTGAAATGATGTACTAATTAATCATTCCACCTTGGGAAGAGAACGCCGGCAAATACCTTCTTCCTGAAAAAGGTATTTACAAAATTGTCGTTGGTCGTATTAACGTTGATTGTAACTGTTATGTCGAACATCGTTATCAATGTTTAGATATATTTTATGCCTAACGTAAGACACTAACGGGGTTCTTTACAAGTTACGGGAGTGTGCATCAGGGAGACATTAATTTATACTATTCTTTCTTTAGATGCTACTAGGTCCGTAACTTATCGAGCCCATTTCCCAGGTTTGTCAATGACTATTTGCGCAGGGATCAGACAAGTATAGATTACTAAACCCGATGTATCTTTTTGTGGTTTAGGATTACAGGATTTATCGTTTTATGCAAAAGGCAGACGATGGCAGAATAACTTCGATTGCCATCGGAAGTATTCATATTTATTTCATTCTATTACCGATTGATTACAACAGAATATTCGTAACCGCAAAGTTGTGTTTTAAGTACCAATACTCTGTTACACAATTAATTTAAATCCTTGCATTATTCTCACATTTCATTCACGTAAATAATCATTGAAAATTATTTAATTGTTTCTATTGTTTTGCCACAGGTAAGCATCGCATTACCGTAATAAGGGTTTTTCACAGCATTTTCTTTACTTAACCAATCGGCACCCTTGCCCTCATTTGCCATTGGGCAATGCTGTAAATAAACTGTTTCAGCAGGATTTGTAGCTTTTATTAAAGTGATCATATTTTTAGATAGTTCAATAAAATGGCTTCTCTGGTGGCCTATTTCTTTTGATTCGGAAATATGTTGCGCATCCATTTTTAGATCTTTTTCTATTTTCATCCAAACCATATGTTCGTCCATTTTAAGTATTTCCATTTTTACCGCATTTAATGCAGTTAATAATACAGTTGCTTTTGCCTGTGCTGCGGTTGCATCAGTTTTTACCAATGCATCTTTTACTGTAAAATAATTATCAAAGATTGATTGCAGTTGATTGATTTGAGCAGCAGGTTTACTAACCGCAACGGTATCTTTTGTAGGATTAGTAGTTGTAGATTTTACTGCTATTTTCTTTTCTCTGTTGTACTTACAGCAATCTGGTAATTTATTGTAAGCTGCGTCGGGGGCAAGAAAGTTTTGATTGTCGAAACCAGCAAGGGCTATATTTTTTAATACAGCATTCAAATTGGTTTTCCTGCTATCGTAAGTGATAGTTGCTATTTTGGTGTCTTTGTTCCAATCAGCTTTGGATATCTTCTTTTTGTTGGCCGCTTTTTCAATAGCTGTTTCGCAGATTCCGCAATTGCCATATATTTTTACTGTTTCGGTCTTGGCATTATTAATTTGTGATTTGCAGGCGGTTCTTGTTAAAAGTGCTGTCGCTGCAATCATTATAATTGATTTCATTTTATTCGAGTTTTAATTTTTAAATAATAGTGTATAGCATAAAGGCGCTCATTGCAATCATTAAGCCATCTTCAATGATAGTTACGGTAGTCATAGGTAGATCAAAAACTGCTCCCAAACAGGCACATTTAATTTTCTTTCTACACATTACAAATTTCGATTTCAACTACTTTATTGAAGTTAGGAACTAATATTGAAAGATATTTGCCCAGTAATACTTGCATAAAACCCAATGTGCTTGTTGCACAATTAAGATACGCACAGTATGTGAATGAGTAAAATATAGAACGGTTCTTGTGATGTATTTGACATGCAAGGCAAAAAAGAATACACCGAAAAATTATTCCTCAATTTTCAGTTGAGCGATAAAGTACCCGAAGATAATTTCTACCGAAACTTACAAACGGCACTCAATTTAGATTGGCTTTATAAAGCCACTTCAAAATATTACGGTAAAGAGGGGCAGGAAAGTATCGACCCTGTCGTTTTTTTTAAACTTAACCTTATCGGTTATTTAGAAAATCTCAGTAGCGACAGACGCATTATTAATACTGCCACCATGCGGCTTGACCTGTTATTTTTTATTGGTTATGATATAGATGAAGCACTTCCATGGCATTCTACGCTAAGCCGTACCCGGCAATTATACGGCGATGAAGTATTTAAAAAACTCTTTAAACAAATATTACAACAGTGCATAGAAAAAGGTATGGTAGCCGGCAAGCGCCAAGCCGTAGACAGTGCACCTGTAAAAGCCAATGCATCGATGGAAAGCTTAATAGAAAAAGAAATACTATCCGATGGTGATGATTATACCGATGAACTAAATGCCGATGATACCTTAACTAAAAATACGGTATCAGCCGCAAGAAAAAAAGTAGTGGATAATCAACACCGTGGGCAAGCCAAAGCGTATAAGGATATGCCAAGCTCCAATAGCGAAGAAAGAAAATTTGTAAGCAATCATACACATAGGAGTACAACCGATCCCGATGCAAGAATATCTGTAAAACCCGGCAAGCCCCGCCAACTCAACTATCACGCACAAGTAGCGGTGGACACAGCGCATCATGTGATAACCCAAATACAAAGCGACTATGCCAATAAAAAAGATAGCCAATGCCTGCCATCCTTATTAAAAAATACGATAGAAAATTTGGAGGAAAATAATTTAACCATAGAAGAATTATTAGGTGATGGTGGTTATAGTAGCGGAGAAGCCTTGCAAGCCTTAGAAGATAATAATATAGAAGGCTATATACCCAACTTTGGCCAATATAAACACGATAGAGAAGGTTTTACTTACGACAAAAAAAGCGACAAATACACTTGCAGCCAGGGGAAAGAGTTACCGTTTAAAAAAATAAGTAAAAGCTCCTTAGGCTACGAAAGAAAGTCTTACCGCAGCAGTGCATTGGATTGTGCCAGGTGTCCACTACGCAGCCAATGCATAGGCAAATCAGATTTTAAAAAAATAGAAGACACGGTAAACAAACCCTTATACGATCGTATGCATGTAAAGCTGCAAACCAAAAAGGCAAAACGAATGAAAAAACTCCGCAGCAGCACAGTAGAACCTGTACTTGGCACATTAGTAAATTATTTAGGTATGCGCCGGATAAATACCCGGGGCATAGAGCAAGCCAATAAATGTATGCTGATGGCAGCGATTGCCTGCAATCTAAAAAAACTACTAAAATTTACAACAAGAAAAGTGCAAACCAGCGTACAAGTAATGCAGGTAAACCTGCAGGCTTTATTTTTAAACAAAATAAGCCTTACTAAACCAACGAGCTTTTTATCAGCGACACTTTATTTGAAACAAAATTGTTACAATAATTAAAATCAGCATTGCTTAAAATACTTCTAAATGAGTTGATTTTTTTTTAAAATGATAGTTGTGCATCAGCCACCCTTGTTGGCGGTAGTAATTTTCATTTCTGTCGCATGGCTACTATTTATCTCTTACAAACTTTACACTCTTTATTAAACCATCTCTGACTTCATAGATAGAAATGTACTTTGTCTGAATTCCGTTTTCAGAAACTATTTCGTGATTAATAACATAATTTCCGTTGTACATCTGACTAATAATTTCAACCTTAATTGATTTAGCTATAAATTTGGGTTTAAAAATTGAAGTTATATTATCCGTTCCCGTTCCTAATAATTTATCTGGATATGTGTAAATTTCAACATCTGGAGAATATAGTTTTATAAATTCTATAAAGTTGTGCTGATTGTATAAGTCCATTCTTTTATTTACAATTTCTAATGGTGTTGGAGAAATATTTTGTGACTGTGCCGTAAAAAAAATAAAGGACAGGAAAATAATTATTAATGTCGTAAGTGCTTTCATTGTTATTTGTTTAGTATGTGTAATATTAATTTTCATTTTTAATTTCTGTTGTAAATTCTCTTTCTACATGAGGTCCGGCATTATTACCGCTAACGATAGGGCTTTGCGATGTTGGGGAATTTGAAAGACGTCCGCCCGGAACCGAAGCCCAATTGAAAAACTAATGATGAAGATAACAACAAAAAGCCAAATTGAAACTCGTCTGCCCGAACAAATGCCACATAGAATTACAAATGCTCATTGTTATTCCGTCCGCCCCAATATTGCAAAACCCCATGTTAGCGGTTCGTTGTTCTTCTCGTCAATCAATTTCTGCAATTTTTTTTAGTGATTGTAGAATTGGGTTTTCTTCGCCTTGTGGTTCTTCTTGAATTGCGTTTGGTCGGTTGTCTTCTTGTATGATTTCAAGTTTTGTTTTTCCGTTTTCACTTGTCAAAACATAGTTCATTACAAAATAATTTTCGGGTTTGTCTTCAAGGTCTGGTCTTGGTGCAAACAAACTATATTTTAGAAGTTCATTTGATTTAATTTCTAAAACCTTGCCCCATTGTTTGAAAATCTGTCCTTCCCATTCTGTTATGAATTCTATGTTGCTACCAACTTCCCAAGTTGTAATTAAGTCACTACCGAATTGCCATAGTTTTAC
>JBJXDV010000227.1:0-29672 GCA_046153465.1 Chitinophagaceae bacterium | reverse complement strand
ACACCGGTTGATAATGATAATTCTGGTATTCTAAGTTATGTACGTATTGAATATGCAGGCTATGCATTTCAGCCCGATAAGGAAGTTAATAGCTTAACCATGGCTGCAGTGGGAAGTGGAACCACTATTGATCATATCCAGGTTATTTATGCAAAGGATGATGCCTATGAGTGGTTTGGGGGTTCAGTAAACTGTAAATACCTGATTGCTTATAAAACACAGGATGATGATTTTGATACTGATAATGGATACAGTGGAAAAGTTCAATTTGGGTTGGTTATAAGAGATTCACTTATCGCAGATATTTCTACTTCTGAAGCTTTTGAAAGCGATAATAATGCAAGCGGTACCGTTGTTACTCCAAAAACGAGTGCGGTATTTAGTAATATAACAGCTATCGGTCCACGTGCTACGTTAAATAATGTAGGTAATACCTTATTTCGTGCCGGGGCACAGATACGTAGAAACTCTTCTATATCTATTTACAATTCAATTATAATGGGTTGGCCCCAGGCAATATTGATTGATGCGAGTAGCGGTTCACCCACTGATTTAAATATAAATGACAGTACGCTTCGTATCCGCAATACTACTTTAGCAGGAAATACAGTTAATATAAAATATACTGTTAGCGCCAGTGCACCAACTGGTGCCTCTGATGCGAGCATCTTAAGTTGGTTTACCAATGCGTATTATAATAATGATATTGTTACCAATATTTCCGACGCTAAATTAATCCAGCCTTTAAATTACAATGCACCCGATCCTACGCCATTTGCTGGTAGTAACGGAAATCAGAAAATATTGACGGGTGCAAGTTTTACGGATGCTAAGTTAGCAGGACCATTCTTTACAACAGTTGCCTTTCGCGGAGCAATTGCTCCTGCCGGCCCGGAAGCAACCTGGTGGAAAGGTTGGACACGTTTCAATGGACTATAATCATTTATCATAAATAATTTAAACCGCTTCGAGTATTCGAGCGGTTTTTTTATTTAATTATTCGGTAACAGTGATTAATACACAGGTAATAATAATAGGAGAGATTGCAGTATAGAAGTTCTTTTATCGTTATTGGGTTAAAAGCAATTTGAGCAAACCTTTTCTCATGTAACTGCAGCCGTTTGGTTTTAACCAAGACGGCTTTTCTATTATAGACAGAATGAAGTTTTCGTTACAGAATTTTTTAACCGGATAATTCAGTTTTAAATTTGTGTCAGTGTTATTTTAAATCTATTCTGCCGAAATAATTTTTTGCCACGAAAACGCGAAGTATTTTTCTTGTGCTTTATATAATCTTGTAATTAATACTTGCCACGAAGGCACGAAGTATTTTAAAAACTATCCTGATTTTTTTTGTAGATGGTTATACCCTGATTTATAGTTGCCATAATAACAGGTAACGTACTAATTTTACTGTTGAAAGATACAGAACTCTTCTCAGCGACTTTGCGCCTTTGCGGTTATTTCTTGCCGCGAAAACGCGAAGTATTTTTCTTGTGCTTTTTGTAATCTTGTAATTAATACTTGCCACGAAAACGCGAAGTATTTTAAGAAGTAAGTCTATTCTTTTTCAGATGAGTTATCCGTCAATTTATACTTACCAAAACCAGTTGACAAATTTTCAAGCGGAATAGTCTTTTAATTTAGCGAGTGTTTCTAATCAAAAATTAAATGTGGATAAGGAATACTTAATTTATCTTTTAAATGGGTGCAACGGTTCATTAAAATAGTTACTATGTCTTCCGTAGAATAATGATATTGAATGATGGGCGAGTTATTATTATTTATCCAGGCATTAAAATTTTCTTTAAAGCCATCGTCCATTTTTTGAAGAACGGGTACGCCTATTTTTTTCAATGCCGCTGCATTACATTGCTGTTCGTATTGCCCCTGTATAGGTATGCAAATCATTTTCTTTTTTAGATAGAGGGCTTCTGCAGGTGTTTCAAACCCTCCGCCGGTAATAATGCCGCCACAATTTATCAGGCTTTTATTGAAGGCTTGTTTATCTACTGGTATGAACGTAAGATGCCCATCCTGTACCATTTCATTTTTTTGGTGCGAAAAAATTTGGAACCGATGATCTGAAAGAGGCAATAAATATTTTCTTAATTCCTGATCGCAGTAAGAAGGAAGATATACGGTTATATATTCCTTATTGAGTGGCACTGCTTGTAGGATTTCTTCTTTAATAACAGGGGAAAAAATAAAATCATCATACGACTGAAAATGTAATCCAATATGCTGAGTGGCCCTGGCATAATTTTTTAATATCCATTCCCCCACTTTACTAATTTTATCGGGTCGGGGAGTATTGGCTGATAGAAAACTTGCCTGATGCCCGAAATTTACCGATGGAATTTTCTTTTTTGCACAGGCCAATGAAGTAATACATTCAAAATCGTTCAATACTAAATCATATTTCTCAACAGGCAAATCTTTTGCTTCGGCCATAATCCTTAGTGGTGAAATAGTGCCAAACATTTTAGGGTAATTCAATTTTCCACTGCAGGTATAAAAGAGGCTGAATCCTTTACTCCGGTATTTTATGGGCGCATTCAATTCGAGGGTACTATTTGCGCCACTTAAAAAAATATCCACGGTTCCGTATCTTTTTAAATAAGGTAACAGTTCCATGGCACGGCTGATATGACCGTTACCAGTAGCCTGAACAGCATATAGAATCTTCATATCAGTTTATATTGCTAATGAGTTTATATAAAAACTAACTTCGTCGGTAATAGCCGTTGGAGTTGATTTTAGGTTTATTTCACTGTGTTCAAAGTCCTTTTCGTTATACGTAAATATTTTCCATTCTTTGTTACAATATTCTAAGGCGGTAAGGTGTTCTACCCAATCTCCACTGTTTAGATAGGTTACTTTTCCCTGTGGGGTTTCAACAACGCGTTGTTGGGGTTGATGTATATGCCCACATATAACATAATCGAATTTTTTTTCAATAGCCAACTCTGCAGCAATTTGTTCAAAGTCGTTTATTTTAGTAACTGCCTTATTTACTTCTTCCATTACTCTTTTGGAGATAGATACCCGTTCTTGTCCAAAAGCTTTTAATAAATTATTGATAAGTCGATTAAAGAGTAATAAAAGCGCATATCCATTACTTCCAAGTTTAGCTAAAAACTTTGCTCCCCCTTTGGTGGTATTATCAAAAATATCGCCATGAAAAATCCAGGTCATTTTGTTATTTATCTCTAACACCAGTTTATCGGTAAGTGTAAAATTGCTTAATTGGAAATCTGAAAAGCGTCGCAACTGTTCATCGTGGTTACCCGTAATATAAAATACCCGTGTACCCTTCATCATCAGGTTAAGTATTTCTTTTATAACCGCCATATGAGCCGGGGGAAAATAACGTTTGGAGAATTGCCAGCCATCAATAATATCTCCATTTAAAATGAGAATATTTGGACTGATACTTTTAAGATAGGCTACTAACTCTTTTGCACGGCAACCATAGGTTCCTAAATGCACATCTGAAATTACCACAACATCTACTGATCTTTTTTCCATTACGCGGGTTTTACAAAGCTCTTTATTCTGGCTGATAGATACAACAAAGAGGTATTAAGTAATTGTAAGCTTTGTATGAATGAATTGTTACTAAAGTAAATGGATCAATCTGCTCAAAAAATGAATATAGTTTTGAGCAGAAGTATTCATTCTATATTATTCTTCAATTTTCTGAGCGTATAAATTTTTAGGCAAATCAATATAACATAAGCAGTTTATTGATATATCGGCGAAGCTTTTTTAGGTTTCGCCCTTTTTTTACTTAACTTCTACCTCAAAAGTCATCATGAAGAAAATACTTGTTACTTTTTTTGTTTCTTCCCGTTTATTGTTCGGAATAAATTCTTTTGCACAAAAAACAGTTCGTATTCTATCAGTACCTGGTGCAAATGAATATGCAACTATCAATGAAAAAGGGATTTCCATTTTGCCCAGTGGCAGATATGTAAGCCCAGCAGGTGAATTGATTCGTATAACTCATGATCCGTTTGGGATGGCTCTTTCTCCTGACGGAAGAAAAATTGTGACCATTCACAATGGGGTATTTACAATTATCGATCTTCTATCGTTAAAAGAACAGAGAGTTCCTTCTTATGATGGAACTATTCCTTCTCCTTTATCATCAGGCTCATTTTTAGGAGTTGCTTTTTCGCCCGATTCAAAAACAATATTTTTAAGCGGTGGTGATAATGGTGCTGTAATTATATATGATATTGAAAAATTGCAACGTATTGATTCAATTAGTTTGAATGGAAAAATAGATGGAGTATTTTATGGAGATAGTTTTACGGCCGACCTCTTATTGAATTCGGATAACAATGAACTGCTGGTGTTGGATCGTGCTAATTTTCGGATGGTTCGAATTGATTTATTAAGCAGAAAACTTACTGCTTCTATTAAAACCGGGCGATTGCCTTTTGGACTTGCCCTTAGCCCCGATCATAAAACTGCTTTTGTTGCCAACGTGGGAATGTATTCATATCCTTTGATAAAAGGTGCTAATGCAAAAAACTACGATTCCTTATTAGTGCCCTGGCATCCTTATGGTGATAACACCAAAGAATCAATTGAAGGAACTAACATTGATGGAAAGTCGATTCCCGGTGTTGGTAGCCCTTTGTCGCCCGATGCTATGAGTGTATTCAGTATCGATCTTAGCACGAATAAAATAATTGATAAATTTAAAACAGGCCATCAAATTGGGCAAATGATTGAAGATTGCGAAGTTGTAGGAGGTGCTAGCCCCAATTCAATCGCTGTTGGCAAAAGATATATTTACGTTACGAATGCAACGAATGATAATATTTCAATAATTGACTATCGCAATAGAAAAATTATAGACCATATACCAATAAAGGTCGATGCCCGAATTGATAAGTATAGAGGATTATTGCCTTTTGGTATTACTCTGAGTAAGGATGAAAAAACAATCTATGTAGCATTACTCGGTTTTAATGCGATTGCAGTAATTGATCTTGTAACGAAGAAAACCAAAGGACTTATTCCTACAGGTTGGGGCCCTGCAAGGGTATTGTTATCAAAGGATCAAAACGAGATGTATGTTATCAGTTGTCGCGGATTGGGTGCCGGCCCCAATGGCGGTGAACATTTTACTAAGCCGGTTCAGGGAACTTATGTGGGCGATATTCAATTAGCCGGTTTTCAAAAGATAAAAATGCCCGATGCAAATCAATTGCTGAAATATACGAAGCAAACAATTGATAATACATTTAAAACTGTTATTATAAAGGAGGACCTGAAAAACCCACTTCCAGCCTTACCCGGTTCACGAAAATCTCCCATTCAATACATTGTATACATTACAAAGGAAAACAGAACCTATGATGAAGTACTTGGCCAACTTGAAACAGGAAAAGGAGATGCTAGCTTATCCCGATTTGGAATGCAGTCGAATATTTATACTAAAAAAGATACCGTCCTAAAAGCGAATATAACACCCAATCATCATAAAATTGCCCGGCGATTTTCTTATTGTGATAATTTTTATTGTGATAGTGATGCTTCGATTCATGGACATCACTGGATGGTAGGCGTTATACCGAACGAATGGGTAGAAACGAATTCGAGTGTAGATAAGACAGCTATGGTTTTTTCAGAAGCACCCGGAAGAAGGTTCCCGGGTTCAACAGGAAGTATGGATCCGGAGGACTATGCAGAAATAGGTGGCTTATGGGAAGCACTTGAAAGAAACAATTTATCATTTTACAATTTTGGAGAAGCGAATGAAACCGCACATGTACGTGAAGAATGGAACGATACCCTAACAGGAGCAAGTCATGGTGTAATGGTTCCCATGCAAAAAGCACTGTGGAGCAGAACAAGTCATAACTATGCAGGATACAACACGAATATACCCGATCAATTTAGAATGGATCAATTTGAATCGGAGTTTACAAAGAAATGGATAACAGGTAAAGAAAAGATGCCACGATTTATTGCGATGCAGGTACCCAATGATCATACCGCATCACCCAGGCCCCTGGATGGTTATCCATACACACACTCCTATGTAGCCGATAACGATTTGGCAATTGGAAGAATTTTACATTTTCTTTCACGCACACCTTACTGGAAAAATATGCTGGTTATAATTACTGAAGATGATCCGCAGGGAGGGGTAGATCATATTGATGCCCATAGAAGCTTATTATTAATGGCAGGGCCCTATGTAAAAAAAGGATATGTTTCGCATACACATGCCAATTTTGGATCTATCCTTAAAGTAATTTATAATTTATTGGGAATAAACTATGTTAACCAGTACGACGTTACCGCTTCGTTGTTAAATGATTTTTTTACTGATAAACCAGACTTTACTCCGTACACACTTGAAATACCTGATACAAGGGTATTCGATGCACAAAAGGCAATGAACAGGTATAATAAAAATATCGACTGGAGAAAAATTATGAAGGGCCCCGAAATGGATGATGAGGAAGATCAACGAAAGGAACATTACAGGCAACAAAAGAATGGGAACAATTAATAAGTCGAATAACAAGAGCAGTCGCATTAAAGTTAAAAAAGTTGATTTAAAAGTCGGTAATTTAACATGTAATGATCACGAAAACTTCTACAGGGTTTAACAGGCGCCAAATTCTTACAGCATTATTTGCTGCAACGATTGCTTTTCTTACTTACGCTTCTGTATATGCGTATAGAAAACCTTTTACCGTAGCAACCTTTGATGGTATAAAATTCTGGGGAGTACCCTATCAAACCTTATTGATCATTAGCCAGGGTGTTGGGTATATGCTTAGTAAATTTTATGGTATCAAATTTATTTCTGAGTTAAAAAGATTAGGGCGCTGGCGCACCAGTGCTACACTTATTGGCATTGCGTGGCTTGCCTTGCTGGTATTTGCTATTATTCCTCCCCCATATGGGATGATCTGCCTGCTTATAAACGGTTTCATGCTTGGATTTATGTGGGGTATTATTTTCAGTTATGTGGAAGGTAGAAGGGCCACTGATTTTATAGGATCTGCGATGGCAGTGAGTTTTATTTTCGCAGGTGGATTTACCAGGTCAGTAGCTGTATGGTTGCGTGATAGTTGGAATATAACTGATCAATGGCTTGCTTTTACAACAGGGTTGGTATTTGCAATACCCCTGATTTTATTTCTTCTGCTAATTGAAAAAATTGCACCACCCGATGCAGATGATATCAGGGAACGAACGGTGCGTATGCCTATGAACAAGGAGAGTCGGCAGAAATTGATAAAGCAATTTGGGCTGGGCCTTGTAGTGATAACGATAACATATCTGTTTTTAACAGTAATGAGAGATATCAGGGATAATTTTATGAGTAATATGTGGAACGATCTTGGATATGGTAAGAAGCCAGCTATTTTTACAAGAACTGAAACGATTACCTCGGTAATTGTACTGGCGGTAATGAGTTTGCTTGTTATTATACGCAATAATTTTAAAGCTTTCCAGGTCATACACGGTGTAATTGTTGTTGGATTTTTAATAGCTGGTATATCCTCACTTATGTTTGTTGCCGGGTATATGGACGGAGCTCTATGGATGCAACTTACCGGTCTGGGATTGTATATGGGTTATATTCCCTTCAATTGTATTTTTTTTGAACGCCTTATAGCTTCTTTTCATATAGTCGGTAATGTGGGATTCTTAATATATATAGCCGATGCTTATGGCTACCTGGGTAGTATGAGTGTTGTATTAACTAAAGAAATATTGCATTTGCAGATGAACTGGGTTTCTTTTTATTCAACAGCCGTCATTATTTTTTCGGTGGTAGGAGTGGCAGGTACCATTTTGTCCTTGCTCTACTTCAATCGAAAACATAAGATGACCCTGGCTCCAACTATTGAGAATTCGAGTTCTGTGCCGATACTTATTTAGTAGCTAAATTTTTTTACTGCATTAATGGGCATAATAATAAAGGGAATCACGAAAATATATTTTCAGCAT
Source organism: Chitinophagaceae bacterium (assembly GCA_046153465.1). Lineage (GTDB taxonomy): Bacteria > Bacteroidota > Bacteroidia > Chitinophagales > Chitinophagaceae > Endoryza. The sequence goes on along the minus strand of JBJXDV010000227.1, from coordinate 21,680 downwards.
GCTATAAATGTATGTTATAAAATTAGAGCTAATTCGGTACACCATTAATCCTGTATTACCAACCTGCTTTTTAATACCTGTTGCGAGTTGGTGTCGGTAGCTTTTAGGATGTAGATACCTGATCGTAGTTGTTCCAGTCCATCTAAACGGCCAGTTACGGCATTGTTGAAAATATATTGTTTCATCGAAAATCCATTCATATTAACGATTTCCACTTTCCAATTACTGCGTTTGTAGTTATTAAAAAATAGTTGTGATGAACTGTGTGTTGGATTTGGATATAAGTGAAGCGGTTGGTGATCGCGATCTTTTAAGTCGACTATCCTAATGGCTGAATATTTAATGACTCCATCTTTTTCCACTTGTTTTATCCGAAAAATTATTTTTGTTTCGTTTTTCGATGGAGCTATTTGATAAATGTAGTTATAAAATCCTCTGCCATTTGGATCCGGGTTAGAAAATTGGGTTGCTATGGATTCAAAATTCCTGCCATCATAACTTTTTTCTATTTCGTATTTGCGGTGCTGTACATCATTTTGAGTGTTCCATATTAACATTATATTGCTTTCACTATTTTTTGTTGCGTTGAATGATCCAATATCGGCATTCAAAAACCAGGTTGAACAATAGTTGTAGGTTATGTGAAAACGGATCGTATCCTGGGCCGTTGCATTGAAGGTATAGTTTACGCTTCCCAATACGGAAGAATAGGTAGTAGATGCATAATCAAAATCTACATTTCCAATTCCCAGGAAATCGGCCGTGTTCGTTACCGTATGCGAAACCACCGAATGGTTCATTACAAATAATGGTCCCCGCGAAATATAATCTGTTCCCGCACCTACTAAACCATCCCATGCTGTAAGGGGGTATGGGCCATAAGTTCGCACATAGGTATTTGTTAGAGGATTCATTAATGCGAGGCTGGAGATATCATCATCTCTTGTTACTCTAACCCGGTAATTGTTTATAGGAACACTTTCCCTGTTTTCTAATTCAAAACTATACAAAAGAGATATTTCGGTATCAAATCGTACGTTCATTAATGTTCCTAAGGAAGGATCAAATTTTGGAAAAGTAAATGTATGCAGTGCATTTCCAGAGCCGATTACCGTTGTATCGTATGTAATTGCTTTGGGTGTGGTGATACAAATTTGTGAATAGGAACTAAGGCTCAGGAAAAGTAAACAACTGGTGCCTAAATGGATTAATGCGGTTCTCATGGTAAGGGATTAGTGAAGTAAGAACCAACTTTAAAAGCTTAATTCTAAACTTATGAGAATGTTTCTTTATGAAATAAGTAGTAACCTCTAAGAATCTATTATTTTTCTACGGATTCGGCTAATAATTAATTATCAACTGAAGCCCCTTTTCTTCACTTTTTCATAAAACACAGGTTATATTAACTTAATATGGAAGGAATACATTTATGAAATTTTATGAATGATAATATTATTTATTTCCTTTTTTGGTAGCAAAGGTTACCTTATTGGTTTTTTATTATTCCTTCTTACAGGTTTTTTTCTTTTGATTTGCCTTCCTGGGTACCAATCTTTTTTATTCCTAAATAATATCCATACTCTTGGGTTAGATAATTTTTTTTTGAATATTACATTTTTGGGTGATGGAATATTTGCGCTTATGGTTTTCTTTTTTCTTCTTTTGATAAAAAAAACAAGACCCGCTATTGAAGTATTGATAAGTTTTATTTGTTCAGGATTATTAGCTCAATTCTTAAAATTCATTTTTCATGCTCCCAGGCCAAAAGCCTTTTTGGAAGCTTCGCAATATTCGAAATTCTTTGAGGGTGTAACAAACTCCGGCTGGAATAGTTTTCCTTCAGGGCATACAACAACAGCATTTGCCGTGGCCACTATATTAGCGTTTTACAGCACAAATACAAGAGTTGCCGTTTTCTATTTACTACTTGCCTTATTGGTTGGTTATTCAAGAATTTATTTGGGACATCATTTTTTGGAGGATGTTTTGGCCGGAGCTGTTCTGGGCTTAATATCTTCCTGTTTAGTTTTAAAACTTACTAAAAATAATTCTTACACTTTCTCAAAAGAGAAAAAACTATTTATAGAATAAATTCCTTTAATGACCAATCATCTTCCCAATTACAGTAAGCAGGTTTTGGTACTTATTTTTCTTTCCTCATTGTTTAAACTTATAATTGGCAGCATAATTGAACTTAGTAATGATGAAGTATATTATGTTAGCTATTCCTATTTTCTTCAATGGAATTACTTTGATCATCCCCCCGGCATAGCCATACTTTTAAAAATTTTTTCAGCGAACTTAAAATGGAATAATGAATTCTTTGTTCGGTTGGGGCCCGTTGTTTGTGGAGCTACTAGCACATGGCTAATCTATCTTATTGGCAAAAAATTCTACAATCAATTAAAAGGATGGATAGCGGCAGTATTATTTACCGCATCCGGATATGGAACCGTTGTTTCTGGATTGTTGCTGTTGCCTGATGCTCCGCTTATGCCGCTTTGGCTTTGGTCTTTTTATCTTGCAAATTCTATTTTTCAAAACAATAATAAACAAACAATCAGTCCTATGTTGATGCTCTTATGGGGAGTGGTTACCGGAGGGGCAATCGTTTGTAAATTGAATGGAATTTTTTTATTAGTAGGTTTTCTTATTTATGTGTTGTTACATCAGCGGTCTTTGCTTCGTAGTTATTATTTTTATTTTTCGTTGGCATTAACGGGCCTAATTTGTTTTCCAGTTTTTACTTGGGATCCGGATTCTACTTTGGCCAGTTATTCATTTCACAGCAGGCGTATTTCCTTTGGACTAAATAAAATAGACTTAGGCGGATTTATCAGGCAAGTATCAGGTGAAATTGCTTATATCAATCCGATTTGTTTTGTTTTACTATTATGGGCATTAGCTTCGCATTATAAAAATAGATTGCTATTCACCGTTACGTCTAATCGAATTATTTTTTGTTTTGCATTACCACTTATATGTTGTATTTGGTTTTTCTCTTTGTATAGCGATACGCTTCCCCATTGGTCTGGGCCAGCCTGGATTTTATTACTCTTTGTTGCAGCAGATTTTATTGGAAATAGGAGCACAAAAAATCGATTATTTCCTTTGTACCCTCCTGTACTTCATGTCGCTTTATTATTTCCATTTGTTTTGTTATTAACAGTAGCTATTTCTTCTTTTTCTCTTCCCATTATTTTTAATAAACAAGAGAAGAAAAAATTAGGAGAAAGTGATCTTTTGCTGGAATGCAGCGGTTGGAAGAACTTTGGGATTTCATTTAAGAATTTATATGAAAATGATATTTTTTCTAAAAAAATGAAAACAGGAGCAGTCTTAATTTCTGATTACTGGTTTCCTGCCGCACACCTTGATTATTATGTTGCGAAACCTGCAAGTATAAACTTACTTACCATTGGTTCATTAACTAACATTCATCATTTTGCTACTCTTAATAAAATTCGACCAGGCATTCGTTTTGGAGATGATGCATACTTAATACTTATATCTAACTATTTTAATGAGCCGCCCATTGAAATTACCAGGTGCTTTAAACATATTGATGAACCAGAAAAAATTGAACAGGTACGAGCAGGTTTAACAGTGCGCTATTTTTGGATTTATCGTCTTAAGAATTATATAGGTGGGATAACCGAAGATGGGGTAATAATTAATTAATCTCTCTTTGTACTTAGTGTAAATCCGATGGTAGTTCCAACTTCGGGAGTGCTGCGTACATGAATGGTTTCTCCATGGGCTTCAATCAGGTGTTTACATATCGCTAACCCCAAACCCGTACCCCCTTTATCCCGGCTACGGGCCGCATCAGTCCGATAAAATCGTTCAAAAATGCGATGCAGATGTTCGCCTTCTATTCCTATTCCGTTGTCGCTGATTTCAATCAATACATGATGATCGTCTGTTCGGTATATACTGGCATCAATTATTCCGTTTTCCTTCCCGTACTTTGACGAATTTTCTACCAGGTTGTCGATTACTTGTTTTATTTTTTCTTTATCTGCGAAAACGGTAATAGGTCCTTCACACTCTTTTTTTATAGAAGCGTGTATATTTTTGCCCTGCGTTTTGATCGACAATGCATCAAACACTTCGAGTATCAGTTCCTGGATGATAAAATTTTGTTTGTATAATAATTGTTCTCCTCTTTCCAGTTTTGATATTTCATCCAAATCATTCACCAGGTTTACTAATCGGTTGGTATTTTTAGATGCTTTTTCTAAAAATTTTCTACTAACTGTTTCGTCATCCATTGCTCCGTTTAAAAGCGTATCTACATATCCTTGTATCGCAAATATGGGTGTCTTAAACTCGTGCGCAAGGTTTTGTAGAAATTCCTTTCGGTAGATTTCATTTTTTTGCAGTACTTCAATTTCCCGCTTTTGTTTTTCACCCCAGGCTTCTACGTCTTCGCGCACTTCATCAATACTTTTTTGCGGAAGAATGTATTTAAAATATACTTCTTCACGCCGGGTGGCTTTTGTTTGATGGATCAGTTTATAGATTAACTTAATCTTCCGGTATATAAAACGTTCAAGCGTGAAAATGATTAATCCAAAACTTCCTGCGAAAACTATAATAAATGAAAAAAGGCCAATGATCCAGTTATTGGTTATCAAATAAATTCCTAGTGAAATAGGCACACTCAATAGCACTGCGGTAAACGCAGCCAATTGACGGGGAGATAAATTTTTTGTGGAGAACATTAGTACAAAACTACAAATCAAACTTATATCCAACACCTTTTACTGTTCGGATACAATCGATCCCTAATTTTTGACGTACTTTCCGAATATGAACATCAATGGTGCGATCGCCGACAATAACATCATTTCCCCAAATCTGGCTCAAAATTTCATTTCGTAAAAAAACCCTGCCCGGCCTTGAAGCAAGAAGATGTAATAATTCAAATTCTTTTTTTGCGAGTATAATGGAGTTGTTATCTACTTTAACCTCAAACTTAACAGGATCAATTTCAAGATTTTCAATTTTAATCTTTGTATCGGCCGGTTCTTTGTGCAAGCGACGGAATAATGCATTTACCCTGCTCATAAGAACTTTAGGACTTATAGGTTTGCTTACATAGTCGTCGGCCCCGGATTCCAATCCTTTGATATGCGAACTTTCATCGTTTAAGGCGGTTAAAAATATAATCAAAGTTTCTTTAAATGCGGGTAACATGCGCAATAATTCACATACCTCTACGCCATTTTTGCGAGGCATCATGATATCTAAAATAATGAGATCGGGCTTATGAATCTTTGATTTAGTCAGCGCTTCGTCACCATCGCGTGCTGTTATTACCTCATATCCTTCCTTCACCAGGTTATAATGGATAATTTCAAGAATATCCGGCTCATCATCAGCTATGAGTATTTTTTTTCCTTTGGAGTCCATTAGTTCCTAATATTTTAGCAAACCTACATAATTGGATCAGAGCCTTATAAGCTTCATAGTGAGTTCACAATTTGTTAATAATAGCATTTTGTTCAGTTTAGTGAAACAAACAGCCTGTTAAATCATTTGATTTATAAAAAGGCGTATTAGCAAATTGTTAAGCCACCAAATACTCATATTGGCTGTCTTACGTTTAAATACAATCAAATGGTAGTATTTTTGCCTCATTTGAATAGGGCCATTCTTTTATGAAAAAACATTTACTTCTTCCTTTTTTGCTTCCACTGGTTTTTTATAACGTTTCGGTTGCACAAGGTACCGCTCCTGTAAAGATCGCAACAGATCGCCTCCTGTGGCATGATAATATCGACAAACAACAAAAAAGGTTAGAAGGAGAAGGCGGTGCAATAAAATCGGCAACAGAAACATCACTCAGCACTCAAATCGTGGATGCGCTGATAACAAAAGTAGATGCACTTCAAAATACCATCGAAAAAGATACTGTTCTTACAGGCAATACTAAAAAAAAATACCTGCGTAGCCTTGAGTCAATGCTTAAAGGATATAACGAAAATTGGAGCAAAAAGGATTATTCTCCTGCAATGGCTCCAGGCCTGGTAGCTGCTTTTGAACTGTGCATGCAGCGTGATTTAAAAATTTTGAGTATTAAACCCGTGATTGATGCAAACAGTTATGGGATAGGAAAAGTATTGGTAGAATGTTTTTTGCTGCCTTCCGAAAATGAAGGGGTTGCCCCCTCAAGAATAGAACTTGTTCGCAAGTATTGCGGCCTTCACCCCGATGAAATTTTGCCCGTACTTCGAGCTAATCCCAATCTCTATTTTGCAGATAGTCTTATTACCATTGCTGCCCACAGGGATATTCCAAAATTATACGATTATGCACAGGCCCGTAATACCCTCACTAACCGATTTCGAAGCCATCCAGATACACTTGTAAGAATGGTTGCGGCTATGGCAAGCAGTAAGAGTGGGCGACTCTATTTTCCATTCCTGGAAAATTTATTGCGTGGAAAAATTACGTTGGAAGAAATTGATAAAGTAAAAGAAGACGACAGGAATTATTTTAAGTTAATGGTTCAAACAAGAATCGAATATGCCCGGCGGTTATTACCTCCCCTGAAAGATACCGCCCGTGAAATGAATTCATTAACTGCCATGATGGCTCGAAAAGCAAAAGAATATTTCATCAATGAAATAAATGCCCTGCATTCGGTAGATAATGAAGCCATCCGGTTTAAGCGGCTCGATGGACTTAGTTCTCAGGAATTATATTACCTGGCTGTGCTTTGTGAAGATCAGATTTATACTTCCAGTTTTGTAAAAGGAGTTTATCCAAGAATTTTTCAACGGATGACAAACCCAAGGGGAGATAGTTTACTGATGAGTGTTCAGGGTGATTATTTCAGAAAATTCATTAAAATGTGTGCGGGCTACAATACACTGAATGATTTTTTATCAAGAATGGAAAAAGGGAATGACAGTGTTTTAATGAAAGCGTTTGTAATTGGTCTTGAGAAAACAAAAGGAACAGAGGAAGCAGTGGACGTGGCAGATTCTTACAGCAGCATAATGGATAAAAATCCAAGGCTTGCAGATTTTATTCAACAGGAAGCAAGTTGGAATTATAATAAAAATAATAAGGCTATTAATAAAAAAGGAACGGTAATTTATAATATTCTTCAGGTACTATTCAAATCGGCAGATACGCTCCAGAAGATTGATCTTTCTGCTAATCTCGGAATTCCACCTGTATATACAGTTGATAACAATTCGCTAAAAGACGACAGCGGCAGAATTGTTATGCAGGTATTTTTTTATGGTGATGAAGATAAAGACGGACAAAAATCCTTTGTAAGCTTTATGGGAATGTTTCGAAACAAACCCGATTGGAAGATTACGGAAAATAAAGAATGGGTTTCCATAACCGCAGTGAAAGGTCGATCTATTATGATTTTCGCCAATAAACCCCTGCTTGGAGAAAATGATCCCGAAGAAACGGCCATTAATAATTTGAGCGATTATTTATATGATCGAAAATTGAAACCAACGATCTATGTTCATCGTGGGCATAGTTATCATGTTCCATCAACCATGAAACGGATTATGCCTTCGGCCCGAATTGTAATTCTTGGTTCCTGTGGAGGCTACAACAATATAAATGAAGTACTGACCATTAGTAATGATGCACATATTATTTCTTCAAAGCAAACAGGTACTATGCATATTAATGAACCAATATTGCAGGCCATCAATGGTTCTTTACTAACCGGAAAAAATATTGATTGGATAAGTATGTGGAAAGAGTTAGGTACTAAATTTACGACGGGTGATGCCAAAGAAAAATTTGATGATTATATTCCTCCTTACAAAAACCTCGGAGCTATATTTATTAAAGCCTATATGCGGGCGATGAAAGAAAAATGAGTTGGATTGTTGTTATAAATTCTGCGAGTTTTAGTAAATGAGGCATTCTATCTTAACAGTAGTTAACCCGGTTGCTTCTATTTCGGTAATGCTTATTTTAATAGTTTTTACCACTTATACTTCAAAATGTGCTAATCTATAAAGTATTAGCAATTTTAGTGTGCCTTCGGTTAATCAGGTTCTTGAATAGTAAGCAACAATAAACTACAAACCATAAACTTTTTATAACCTTCAATAACAAACCTGCATTATATTTACCTCCAGATATGTCTGACCCAACTCCACGTAAAAAAATTTTTGATTTTAGTTTACTGAAAAGAGTATTTCGGTATGCGGCTCCTTATAAAAAAAGGTTCTACTTATCACTTTTATTGGCCATTTTGCTCGCAGTACTGGCGCCTGTTCGGCCATACCTGATTCAACAAACCATCAATAATTTTATTGCTGCCAAAAACATACAATGGGTGATATGGATCACATTAATTCAGATTGCGCTTCTTTTATTGGAATCAGGATTTCGATTTTATTTTTCGTTTATCACTGCATGGCTTGGGCAAAGTGTGGTGAATGACTTGCGAAAGAAAGTGTATGCGAAAATTCTTGGCCTCAATCTTTCACAATTCGATAAGACGCCAATTGGTACATTAACCACCCGAACTATTAATGATATTGAATCGATCAATGATATTTTTTCGGATGGTTTAATTCCAATCATTGCCGATCTTTTATCGATCATCTCTATATTATTCGTAATGTTCATTACTGATTGGAAACTAACCCTTATTTGTCTTACCCCATTTCCTATTTTAATAGTAGCTACTTATTTCTTTAAAGAAAGTGTAAACAAATCTTTTATACGTGTTCGCAATGCAGTTGCCAGCCTCAATGCATTTGTGCAGGAACACTTAACGGGAATGCAGGTGGTGCAGGCCTTCGCTGCCGAAGAAAAAGAATATAAGAAATTCAATAAGATTAATAGGGAACACCGAAATGCTAATATTAATGCCATTTTTGCTTATTCTGTTTTTTTTCCGTTAGTTGAAATTATTCTTGCTGTTTCTATCGGACTGTTGGTTTGGTGGGGAGCTACCCATGCCTTGCAATTGAAAGGTCTGGAGGCAACCAATATGGCTGGAAAAATTATTGCTTTTGTAATGTATTTGAATTTACTGTTCAGACCCTTGCGGGTAATAGCCGATAAATTTAATGTATTGCAAATGGGAATGATTGCCAGTGAAAGGGTATTTAAAGTGTTGGACAATGAAGATTATATCAAACCTTCTGAGAAAGAAACTTATGCACCTGCTACTGTAAAGGGAAGTATAGAATTTGATAAAGTTTCGTTTTCATATTCAAATGATCAATATGTTTTAAACGACATTTCCTTTTTGGCTAAACCCGGCGAAACCATTGCACTGGTTGGACATACCGGAAGCGGAAAAACATCTATTATCAGTTTGCTGAATCGTATGTATCATATTCAACAAGGCATTATAAAAATTGATGACGTTGATATTGAACATTACCAACTGGATGCACTAAGAAAAAAAATTGGAGTGGTATTGCAGGATGTCTTTTTATTTTCCGGTTCTGTATTTGATAACATTACACTTCGCAATCCCGATATTTCGGTAGAACAGGTGATGGCAGCAGCCAGGTTAATTGATATACATGATTTCATTATGGAATTGCCCGGAGGATACAATTATAATGTTATGGAGCGGGGTGCGACTCTTTCACTGGGACAACGGCAACTCATATCCTTTATTCGTGCATTATTGTATAATCCTTCTATTTTGATTTTAGATGAAGCCACTTCGTCGGTAGATACCGAAAGTGAATTATTAATACAACATGCCATCGATAAAATGATTTCGGGAAGAACTTCGATCGTAATAGCTCATCGACTTTCTACCATTAGAAAAGCAACTAAAATAATTGTGCTTGATAAAGGGATGATTAAAGAAATAGGTACTCATGAAGAGTTGTTGCAAAAAGGAGGATTTTATGCTAATTTGCATAAGATGCAATTTGAAAAAATTCCACAACATGTCTGAGGATAAGAATAATATAGTAAATGAAAATGCCCCGGATTATGAAAAGGCCGAGATGGATCTTTTGAGGGATGCATTGAAGAAAACCTACATGGAACGATTTGAAACAATGATGAATTTGATTAAAATGAATCTTATGTTTCGAAAAGCAAAAATCATACATCAAAAAGACAACTCAGGCTAAACAATGGCTAAATGGATATTTTTAACGAAGAGCTGTTGAAATTTTGGTCTTCATTACTGAAAAATGAAGTGAAATATATAATGGTAGGTGGCGTTGCTACAAACCTTAATGGTTATTTTAGAACTACCAATGATATTGATATTTGGATTGAAGACACACTCGTTAATCGCAAAAGCCTTCGTAAGGCATTTGATGAATATGGCATGGGTGATCTCGAACCTATAGAAAGAATGCAATTTGTACCAGGCTGGACTTACTTTCATCTCAATAATGGTTTGCGCCTCGATGTAATGGTTGATATGAAAGGCCTGGAAGGGTTTAGCTTTGATGAATGTTTTCAGAAAGCAACTATAGCGGATCTTAATGGTGTAAGAGTTCCCTTTCTTCAAATTAACCAACTCATTGCCAATAAAAAAGCTGTTAACCGACCAAAAGATCAAGTGGATGTTATTTACCTTGAAAAAATATTGAAATTAAGAGAAGAAAATTCCGGTCAATAGTTTCTTCTTTTTTCAATTTTTACTCTCTCCATCCTTATCTTTGCGCCAAATTTATAGATAGGTATGGCGGTTCGAAGTCTACAATCCATATTGGCAGCGGTTTTGAGTGTATGCATGCCCTTCAATGCTACTATTTCTATTGCCCAGGAAGAACATGGAAAATCAAAGAAAGAAGGTTTTAAAGCGGCAGAAGTAATTTTCGACCATATTTTAGACAATCACGATTTTCACTTTTTTGATATACCAGGTGAAAACGGGGAAAAACAACCTGTATCTATACCGTTACCCGTTATCTTATATTCTCCCGAAAGCGGCTTTTCTTATTTTATGTCTTCTAAATTTCATCATGGCCATCAAGCCCATGATGGATACCGGTTGCTGGATCATCATTTCATGGAAGAACATGGATTGGATAAAGTAAAAACAGCGAAGGGTCAGCCCGTTTATAGTGTTGGTACTATTTATAAAGTAGATAGCAAGGGTATGCCTGATCTTACAAAAAAAGTGTATGATTTTTCGCTTACCAGAAATGTAGTGCAAATGATGCTTGCACTGGCGATACTTGTTATCATATTATTGCGCATTGCGAAGAAATATAGAACTGGGGCCGGTGTAAAAACTGCTCCGAAAGGTTCTCAAAATCTTATGGAACCGGTAATCACCTTTGTTCGCGATGAAGTAGCCAAACCTAATTTGGGTCATAAAGCTGATAAGTACCTGCCCTATTTATTAACGGTATTCTTTTTCATTCTTATAAATAATATTTTTGGTTTAATACCGGGATCTGCGAATGTAACCGGTAATATCGCGTTTACTGTGGTGTTAGGGTTGATTTCATTTATCGTAATACTTTTTAGTTCTAATAAACATTATTGGCTTCATATTTTTAATCCACCCGGTGTTCCTTTAGGAATTAAATTCATTTTGGTTCCGGTGGAGTTTTTGAGTTTGTTTATTAAACCTGTTGCATTAATTATACGTTTGTTTGCAAACATGGTAGCGGGTCATATCATCATTATTTGTTTGATTTCATTGATATTTATTTTCGCTCAAATGCATCCGGCAGCAGGTTGGGGCAGCTCACTTATTTCCGTAGCGTTTACTATTTTTATTTATTTCATCGAAGTACTGGTGGCATTTTTGCAGGCATTTATTTTTACGATGCTGACGGCTGTTTTTATTGGCCAGGCAATTGAAGGAGCGCATCATGAGGGAGAGGCGGCGCATCATTAATAAAGGATTTTTTAACCAATAATAAAGAGAACATGGATTTACTAAATGTAATTATGCTGGAAGCGGTAGCAAACGCAGGTGGTGCAATTGGTGCTGGATTAGCTGCAATAGGTGCAGGTATTGGTATCGGTCAGATTGGCCGTGGTGCAGTTGAATCAATTGCTCGTCAACCAGAAGCAGTAAACGACATTAGAGCTAACATGATTCTTACAGCGGCCCTTATTGAAGGAGCAGCACTGTTTGCAATCATTGTTGGTTTCCTGGCGATGGTATTATAATACCGAGCCCCATTTTTTTAACTGCATCCAACGCAAAGGGCAGCGGATGCAGTTATTGCTTCGAAATTTTGATTGTAAAATTATAGAACGCTTTTTATGAAATTGCTTACACCCGATTTAGGATTGCTTTTTTGGACACTACTTTCCTTCCTCGTTGTATTTTTTATACTCGCCAAGTATGCGTGGCCTTCTATTGTAAAGGGATTGAAGGATAGAGAAAAATCAATTTCCGATTCATTGGCTACCGCAGAAAAAGTAAAAGCAGAAATGGCCCAGCTTCAAAGTGAGAACGAAGCATTATTGGCCAAAGCACGTGAAGAAAGATCCCTTATGTTGAAAGAAGCCCGTGAAATAAAAGATAAAATTATTAATGAAGCGAAAGACCAGGCTAAGCTTGAAGCCAATAAAATTGTGGTAGAAGCACAGGCGGCTATTCAATCGCAAAAAATGGCGGCGCTTACCGATGTAAAAAATCAGGTAGGCACACTTGTTATAGAAGTAGCGGAAAAAATATTACGCAGAGAATTGGCAAATAAAGCAGATCAGGAAATGTATATTAAGCAATTGTCGAACGAAGTAAAATTAAATTAATGAAGTGTTATGCAACCGTGCAAATGAAAGCAACCTGTCATTTGTAATGTTGCAGATTTTCAAATTCGAATAGCAATATGCCCAATCCACGTTTAGCAGGAAGATATGCAAAGAGTTTAATTGATTTAGCCATAGAACGCAATCAATTGGAAGAAGTATACAATGATATGTTGTACCTGCAGACTGTTTGCAAAAACAGTAAGGAATTTGTTGCGATGTTGAAAAGTCCGATCATTAATGCCGATAAGAAAGAAGCAGTGTTAATGGCTCTAACCAATAATAAAGTGAATGCATTAACCACGGCCTTTAATAAATTATTAGTAACGAAAGGAAGAGAAGAAAATTTGCCTGAAATAATTACCGCTTTTGTTGAACAGTACAAAGTAAAAAAAGAAATCTATACCATAAAACTTACTACAGCTATTCCTGCCAGTGATGAATTAAAACTGGCTATCGTAAGTAATGTACAACAGCAAACAGCGATGAAAAATATTGATTTAATAACAGTGGTGAATGAAGACCTTATCGGGGGATTTAAACTAGAAATGGGGAATACCTTAATAGATGCAAGTATTGCCTATGATCTGAATAAGATCAAAAGCCAGTTTATGAATAATGATTTTATATATAAAATAAGATAGACAAGAAGACTGAAAGAAATAAATTGTCTTTCTTCTCAACTTTCGACAACTATTTAAAAAGATAAACAATGGTAGAAATTAAACCCGATGAGATATCGGCCATATTGCGCCAGCAATTGGGCAACTTTAACGCAGGTGCCGATTTGGAAGAAGTTGGTTCTGTACTGCAAGTAGGTGACGGTATCGCCCGTGTATATGGTTTGAATAATGTACGAAGTGGAGAACTGGTAGAATTTGAAAATGGAGTACTCGCTATTGCTCTTAATCTGGAAGAAGATAATGTGGGTGTGGTATTAATGGGTGATAGTGGAAATATCAAGGAAGGAGCTAAGGTACGCCGTACCGGAAAAATCGCTTCCATTAAAGTAGGAGAAGGAATGTTGGGCCGCGTAGTAAATACGCTTGGAGAACCGATAGATGGAAAAGGACCATTAACCGGCGAGAGATATGAAATGCCTCTGGAACGTAAAGCACCCGGTGTAATTTTTCGCGAACCTGTAAAAGAACCTTTACAAACAGGAATTAAAGCAATTGATGCCATGATTCCAATTGGTCGTGGACAAAGAGAATTAATCATTGGTGATCGTCAAACAGGAAAAACGGCGATTGCGGTTGATACAATTATTAATCAAAAAGAATTTTATAAAGCTGGTAAACCAGTGTATTGTATATATGTAGCGATTGGCCAAAAAGCATCTACCATTGCAGGGGTAATGAAAACATTAGAGGATAATGGCGCGATGGTTTATACAACGATTGTTGCAGCTTCTGCTTCCGATCCTGCTCCATTACAATTCTATGCTCCATTTGCGGGTGCTGCTATCGGTGAGTTTTTCCGTGATACCGGAAGACCTGCCTTGATTATATATGATGATCTTTCTAAACAGGCTGTTGCTTATCGGGAAGTTTCCCTGTTGTTACGTCGTCCTCCTGGTCGTGAAGCTTATCCCGGAGATGTATTTTACCTGCATAGTCGTTTACTCGAACGTGCTGCTAAAGTTATTAATGATGATGGCGTTGCAAAGAATATGAATGATCTTCCAGATTCTATCAAACACCTTGTTAAAGGTGGTGGATCTTTAACGGCATTACCAATTATTGAAACACAGGCTGGCGACGTGTCTGCTTATATCCCTACGAATGTAATTTCAATTACCGATGGACAAATTTTCCTGGAAGGAAACTTATTCAATGCGGGTATTCGCCCTGCAATTAACGTAGGTATCTCCGTTAGCCGCGTGGGTGGCAATGCACAAATTAAATCCATGAAGAAAGTGGCTGGTACTTTAAAACTTGACCAGGCACTTTACCGGGAATTAGAAGCGTTTTCCAAATTTGGTGGTGATTTAGATGCAGCTACAAAAAATGTAATTGATAAAGGTGCCCGTAACGTAGAGATATTAAAGCAGGCGCAATATTCTCCTTTCTCCGTAGAGAAGCAGGTTGCTATTATTTACCTTGGCACCCAGGGTTTGCTGCGCGAAGTAGCAGTGAAAAAAGTAAAAGAGTTCGAAGAACATTTTATCATGGAAATGGAAAATAAGTTACCCGAGGTAATGACCGAATTTAAAAAAGGTAATTTACCGGATGATGGACTCAAAAAAATGATTGAACTGGCTAAAGGATTAACACCTCAGTATAAGTAATTATAGAATAATTTTTTACCAAAAAGCCCTGGCAATTGCCGGGGCTTTTAAGTTGGTATCGCTTTAGTAATTGTTAAAAAGAATAATATTTTTTTCGATTCGTAGATTTACTATTGCATTTTCACAAAACAGAAGCAATCTTTGTTGAGTCAATCGTTCATAACTGATCACTGATCGAAGAAAGCGCATGACTCAGCGAAAAAACTTCAAGAACCCAATCCCTACCTGAATTTCCCCAATAAAAAAGTTATTCGTTTTTTAGTATACATCCTCCCAATCCTCCTTCGAAACTAACTGGATCTCTACCATCTTTCCTATGGGCCGCCACGTACAAATTTCTGTCCCTTAAAAATGTAAATCATGAAAACGTACCTGTGCCCCCAAGCAACAACTATTTCTATTAACCTGCCATCCACACTTCGCAGGTTCCTGATTCTGGTTCTATTGGCTTTTTATTCCTTTTTTGTATCAGCTCAGGAATTGGTTTTTAAGAATCCTGTTCTTATTTCCGGAACTCATGGTGATGATGGAGCGATTTATCGTTTTACCAAAGTAAATAATAATGTAGATGCGTTGGTTACTATTAATGGCCGCTCTTCTTCATTGGTAACGCTGGTTGATCTGGATATGAACTATACTGGTCATGGAAAGGCATTTCAACCAAGAGTTACCTGTAATAACAACACAACACCGGCTGGTATCAGCGATTGGTGGATGGAGTTTAAAATTTCATTTGTAAATACAGGCACAAATACTCCTACCGTAGTTGATTCCTTTAAAGTAACGGCTCTTGATATTGATGGTAACAATGATAAAATAAATGAGTGGGTTTCTTTTTATAGTCTGAAAACATACGAGTTTGAACAAACCACCGAGCTTACCGGAACGAATATTATGGAAATGGTAGGACCAACCAATACAATAGTAGGAAGAAAATTTGAAGGGCCGATTAAAAATTATGTTGATGTAGATACAAATGCAACAGGTGTGATGGTAACGAATAGTTATGAGAGTATGAACAGTTTCAAAATGAGAACAGGTGGCCATAGTACAGGTGTAAGTGACGCTGCCGACCGTATGTATTCGTTATGGTTTAAAGGTTTCGAATTTAAGGCGTCCAATGAATTTAGTCTTCCGTTAGTGTTGTTGAATTTCAATACAACACTAAATAATAAAAAAGTTGTTCTTAACTGGACAACTGGTAAGGAAAAAGAGTTAAGTCATTTTGTAGTGGAGCGTAGTGTTAACGGCATCGACTACGATGAAGTGGGAATGATGATCGCATTGGGTAATTCTGCTGTAAAGGTTGATTATAGTTTTCCTGATGTTACAAATACAAAAGCAAGTGGTGTACTTTATTATCGGTTGAAGATGGTAGATATGGATGGTCGTGTTCAGCGTTCAGCAGTACGGTTAATTCGTATGGGAGAACAAAAGGAATCAGTTGCTGTAGCTGCCTATCCGAACCCGGTGATAAGTGAACTAAGAGTTACTGTGCCCGCAAGCTGGCAAAATACGATGGTTACATTTGATTTGTTCAATGCAAATGGTCAGGTAGTGAAACATGTAGTAGCTGGTAAGGCAAGTCAAACAGAAACATTAAATGTAAATGATCTTCCTGTTGGCTTGTACATTATGAAAGTGTCAAATGGAACTGAAACAGCCGTTCAACGAATTGTAAAAGGAAAATAAGAAATTATAAAGTTTTATTTTAAAGGGTACGATCAACAAACGCCGTCCCGTTTCTACGGGATGGCTATTTTTAAAGTTAGGAAGTGTAAAGAGAAGAAAAGATAAAAGAGGAAAGAGAGAAGAGAAAAGAGAAGGAAAAGAGAATGAAAGAGAAAAGAGAAGGAAAGAGAGAAGTGAATGTATTGATATTACCGACGGAATTTCATCAATAGCAGAGTCAGTGTTCATTAGTTAGGAAGATTTAATAAACAGATTAAAAATTATATGTTATATACCTCTGGTCCTCAATTCGTACCTGGAATTCACCAACGGAAAAGATATTCGTAAGAAAGTAAAAGAAATCAACGAAGCAGCAATGCTTCCATCAAGAGTTTATTTTAAAGGGTACGATCAACAAACGGCCTGGCTATTCTTAGCCGGGCCTTTCATTTTTTTGTCTTTACTACTCAAGCGATCTATTTTGAAACCTCATTCAAAATTTTTTAAAATTGACCTGAAATATTTGGTTTATAATATAAACTAGTTTAGTTTTGAGATAAATTTATAAACAATGTTCAAGTTTGTTCTTTTGATTGTTTTAGGACTTACAGCTCTTTTATCGAATGCTCAAACGCTGGTTAGTGGCAAAATAAGGGATAATAAAGGTAAGCCTATGGCGGGTGTTAGTATTGCGGTTAAAGATAGTTATGATGGTGGCACATCCGACTCTTCGGGCAATTTCAAATTTAGAAGCTCAGAAAAAGGAGAGCAGGTATTGCTTTTTACCTCTATTGGTTATAAACTTCAGGAACAAAAGGTAAATCTTACCGGAACAGCAATTACCATTAATATAGTATTGAAAGAAGAACCCAACGAATTAACTGCCGTGGTCATTTCTGTTGGGACCTTTGAAGCAAGCGATCGTAAGAGAGCTGCGGCCATATTGGATCCTATTGATATTGTTACCACCGCCAGTGCTAATGGAGATATTACCGGCGCTCTCAAAACATTACCCGGTGCACAACAGGTAGGTGAAAGCGAAGGATTATTTGTACGAGGTGGTACAGCCGCAGAAACAAAAACGTTTATTGATGGTACGTTGGTAAATAATTTTTTCTTTAGTAGCGTTCCAAACATTGCTTCGTTCAGTCGTTTCTCACCGTTCATTTTTAAAGGAACTGTATTTAGTACGGGAGGATATTCTGCATTGTATGGACAAGCTCTTTCTTCCGCATTAATATTAGAATCAATTGATTTGCCCGATCAATCTTCTGCCAACGTTGGTATTACTGTTTTGGGTGGAAGTGCGGGTTATCAGCATCTTGCTAAAAATAAAAAATCGTCTTGGGGTATCAGTTATAACTATACGGATCTTGCCCCTGCGTTTGCGGTACTTAAACAAAAGCAGGAATATTCCCAAGCCCCGGAATATCATTCGATCGATGCTAATTTTCGTATTAAAACATCAAAGAGTGGAATATTGAAGTATTATGGATATTTCAATAAAGGAAGATTATCATTTACTGATAATAGTATCGATTCAATTGGTTATAAAGATAAGTTCGGCGTTAAGAATACCAATACCTATCATAATTTTTCCTGGAAAGAAAAATTAGGCGGTAAATGGAAAATACAAACAGGTATTTCGTTTTCATTGAATCAAGACGATATCAGCAGCGCCATACAAACTTCAACTAAAGAGGATATATTATTGACCGGCCTCGAGTTTAAACAATTTGCAATTGATAGTAAGGGTGATTTTTTTAACGCAAGGATAGTTTTGGAAAGAAGATTGAAAGGCTTGTCAATAATTCGTTTTGGTGGCGAATACAATTACAGTCACGAGACCGCTTCCTATATCGCTTATAACAATCAAACCTTTCCGTCCTCGGTTACCGAAAATATAAAAGCTTTTTTTTCAGAAGCAGATATATATGTTACCAATAGTATTGCAGCAAAAATAGGAGGGCGTTTAGAGCATTCCGCTATTTTAGATAAAGTAAATATCGCACCGCGTATTTCTTTAGCTTATAAATTTAATAAGCAGGCACAGGCTTCCGTTGCCTATGGAATATTTTACCAGAATCCCGAACGAAAATATCTTCCTTCAAATAGCAACCTGGTGTTTTCAAAAGCAACCCATTATATTGCTCACTACATGAAGGTGGAAGGAAAGACAACTTTTCGCGCAGAAGTTTTTTATAAAAAGTATGATGACCTGATTAAGACAGGGTTTATCAATAACCGCGAAACTGCTATCAATAACAAGGGATATGGAGATGCCAAGGGTATTGAATTTTTTTGGAGAGACAAACAAAATATTAAAGACCTTGATTATTGGATCTCTTATTCTTATTTAGATACCAGGCGCGACTTTTTAAATTTCCCTTCGGCTACCGAACCAAATTTTGCGGCGAAACATACTGCGTCCTTAATTGTAAAGAAGTTTGTGTCAAAAATAAAAACCAATCTGAATGTAGCTTATAATTTTGCCAGCGGTCGCCCATACTATAATATTGGATACGATGGTGCCAATTATAAATTTAACGACCAGGGTAAAACGCCTTCGTACCATAATGTTAGTTTTTCAGTGAATTACCTTCCTTTTATCGGGAAGAAGAAAGCAAAAGTATTTGATGTATATGTGCTGCAGGTAAGTAATATTTTCAATATCAAACAAACATACGGCTATCAATATTCGTACAATGGATTGCGTAAGCAGGCAATTGTGCCTCCTTCGCGTATGTTCATCTTTATTGGAGCTTTCCTGAGTTTTGGCGTAGATCGTTCGGATGAAGTTATCAATAGCGCTCTGTAAATAATATCTCTAATTCTTCAATCAATAAAAATAAAAACACAGTTATGAAAAAGTTCATTTTATTTATCGCAGTATATACCATTGTAAACGGAGCCGTTGCTCAAAGTGAACGTTACCAGAAAGCAATGCAACAAAATATTACGGCTTTAGATACTACCCGAACCGTAGAAGGATGGAAAGAACTCGGTAATAATTTTCAGCGTATTGCAGAGGCAGAAAAAACACAATGGTTGCCCTATTATTATTCAGCGATGAGCCAGGTAATGACAGGAAATCTTATTGGAAGTGCTTCCGGTGGAATGGGTGGATTTGCTGATAAAACAGATCCGTTAGCCGACCAGGCAGAGTTGTTACTAAACAAAGCTGAAGAGTTAGGCAAAACGAATTCAGAGATTCTTTGTGTTCGTAAAATGATTGCTACCTTACGCATGATGGCTGATCCAATGAACCGTTATCAAACGCAAGGGCCATTAGCGGCAGAGGCATTGGAGAAAGCGAAAGGGATGAATCCTGCTAACCCCCGCGTATATATGCTGGAGGCACAGGATAAGTTTTATACACCCGAACAATTTGGCGGAAGTAAAACAGAAGCAAAAACCTTGTTCGAGGAATCAATGAAATTATTTGAATCATTCAAAGCAGAATCGCCACTTCATCCACAATGGGGCAAAGGGCAAACGATGTATTTTCTTTCCCAATTGAAATAAAAGATATTTATTCGGAGGTTAGGTGCCTCCGAATTTTTTATATTCAGTTCATTAAGATTGCCATTATGAAAGAAGAACAATTCACTCCCGCCGAAAGTCTGCAGTTAATTCAATCGATGATTGATAAAACAAAACAGAACCTATCGGTAAACAGTCATTATTTCTTATTATGGGGATGGATCACCTTTGTTGCCTGTATTGGGCAATTTCTATTGAAACATATACTTACATACGAAAGGCATTATTTGGTTTGGTGGGTGATTGTGTTGGGAATAGCAGGTTCCATCTATTTTTCTATCCGTGATGCAAAGACGCGAAGAGTAAAAACATTTATCGGTGAAACAATGGCCTATCTCTGGACGGGGATGGGCATTACTTTTTTTATTGTTTCTATGATCATTTCCAAAATTGGCTGGGAAACAAATGTGTTTCCTTTTTTTATGGTGCTCTATGGCCTTGGTACCTTTGTTTCAGGCTCCATCCTAAAATTCAAACCACTAATTATTGGTGGAATCATTTCCTGGATACTTTCAGTAATTGCTGTTTATCTTTCTTACGATTACCAAATACTGATGGCAGCGTTGGCTATCTTATTCAGTTATATAATTCCAGGACATTTATTAAGAAATAAGAAATGACAATGGAAACACCCAAAAAAAATCTTTCAGAAAAAGAAAGCCTGGCCCTGATCACACAAATGATTAGTACGGCAAAAAATTCGTTTGTAGATACGGGTATTGGCCCAATTTTATGGGGAACAGTTATTGCCATTTGCTCGTTGGTACAATTTGCCCAAATACACTACGACTTTGAGTTACCTTTCGATATATGGTTATTGTCAATAATTTCTATTATTCCGCAAATAATTATTACTTATCAAGAACGAAGAATACAAAAAGTTCGTGGTTGGGCCGATCAGACGATTACTTATGTATGGATATGTTTTGGTGTTGGAATATTTGTGGTAAATTTTATTAGCGCAACGTATAGCCATCAAATTGAACCGCTATTAAAAGAATATCAAAGCCTAACCGGCAAACCGATAAGCCAGTATCATTTTTGGAATTATGCTACTTCCTATCTATTGTTTTTATATGGTATTCCAACAATTATTACAGCGGCTACCCGTAAATTCCGTTCGATGCTAATTGGTGGTTTCTTTTGTTGGGTGTGCAGCCTTATTTGTGTATTTACTAATATAAAGATTGATTTTTTATTGATGGCGCTTTGTGCGGTCATGGCCTGGTTGATTCCCGGAATCATGATACGAACCCAATATTTAAAACAGGGAAAACCGGCAAATGTTTAAAGAACTGGATCCCATATTACATTCGCAGCTACGGCTATCCGTTATTTCATTGCTTATTGGAGTGAAAGAAGCAGAGTTTACATTTATTCGTGAAAAAACCAATGCCACTGCCGGCAACTTAAGTGTACAGATCAATAAACTAAAAGAAGCCGGCTATATAGATGTACTAAAGCAATTTAAGGA
>JBJXDV010000226.1:0-15308 GCA_046153465.1 Chitinophagaceae bacterium | reverse complement strand
TGGAGAACCATTATAACCGTGTTACAGATACTTGTATACCCGAGGAAGAAGCCTTCCGGCGATTGCAAAAGCATTTGGTTAAGCAATGGACAGATGCTGAAAAAGGAGGAGAACGTTTTTTCCCGCACGAATTTCTTTATAAAACAATTTTAAGTGGCGATTTGAAACAGTATTATGAAATTGATCCAAAAGATAGTTGGGTGGTGGCTGCTGCAAAAAAAAATATTCCAATTGTGGTGCCTGGCTGGGAAGATAGTACTACCGGAAATATATTTGCCAGTTATGTAATTAAAAATGAACTAAAGGCAAGCACTGTTAAAAACGGTATTGAATATATGGTTTGGCTGGCCGATTGGTATAGAAAAAATTCAGGTGGAAAGGGTGTAGGCTTTTTTCAACTTGGAGGTGGTATTGCCGGTGATTTTCCTATATGTGTAGTACCTATGATGTACCAGGATTTGGAATGGCATGATGTTCCTTTTTGGAGTTATTTCTGCCAGATAAGTGATTCAACAACTTCTTATGGTTCCTATTCGGGGGCGGTTCCAAACGAAAAAATTACCTGGGGCAAACTCGACATTAAAACACCCAAATTTATTGTAGAAAGTGACGCTACCATTGTGGCTCCACTAATTTTTGCATGGATATTGGGCTGGTAAAATTATAAATAATGAACAGTAAAATGGAAGAAGTTTATTTAGAAGCAGAAGCAGATATTCGTAATAATAGCTACGTTGAGGCTTTTAGAAAGTATGAAAGTATTTTATATGATGAGCCTGGAAACGGACCAACTTTAAATTCCCTAGGGTGGTTATATAAAACACAGATAGAGGATTATAAAAAAGCAGAGAAATATTATGTAGCCTGCATCAATAGCAGTCCTCATTACCCGCATGCCTATATTAATTATGCCGTATTGCTAACCGATATGGAGCGATTTGATGAATTGGAAAAGCATCTTGAAAAATGCCTGAAAATTCCTACCGTGGAAAAATCAGGTGTCTATTTGCGTTATGGTATTATGGAAGAATTAAAGCTGAATTTTAAAGAAGCAATATCCTACTATGAGAAAGCAATCTTATTGACACTGAGTGACGAAAAAATAAAAGATTACCAGGAATACATTAACAGGTGCAAATCAAAAATGGATTTGGGTAAACAACACAGTTCCTGGTTTGGAAAAATTAAACTATAGTTATTGTATTGGGAGAAAGTAAAAAACCGCCTTCATTCTGAAAGCGGTTTTTTTATTTAATGTTTTCTGTCTCTAACATCTTCTCTTCTGTCGCGATGATTTTCTTTCCGGTCCCGAACGTTTTCTTTTCTATCTCTACTATTTTCTTTGCGATCTCTTACGTCCTCTTTTTTATCCCTGCGATCTTCCTTACGGTCACGAACATCCTCGCGTTCGTCGCTACGATCTTCTAATTTATCGCGTTTGCCACCATCATGTTTTGCATCGCGAACATCCTCTCTTTTGTCTCTACGATCTTCTTTTCGATCTCTTACATTTTCTTTACGGTCACGTACGTTTTCCCTCCGGTCTGCACGGTATTCTTTTCGATCCCTTACATCCTCTTTTCGGTCCCTCACATCTTCTTTTTTGTCTTTTTTATCATTTTCAGTAGTATTCTGTGCATTCAGAGAAAAGGAAGCCAGTGAAATTACGACACTAAATAAACTAGCCTTGATTAAACGATCGCTTTTCATAATAACGGTTTTTGTTTTTTAAATAGTACAGTATTAAAGACCGCCAACTGAAGCATTGGTTTAATAGAACCGGAAAAAAAGGGAACCTAGGAAAAGTACGAGCGTTTTATAGGAAAAACGCCAAACATTGTATTCTTATTATTACGGGATCTTATTAAAGTCAATGAGAACGTCAAATCATTAAAGGGTTATTTATGATTCTATGACCTTGATTACTGGGAATATTTACCCGCAGCTTATTTTATTTACCCTGGTTTGATGACGGCCACCTTCAAACGGAGTTTCAATAAAAACGGTAATCATTTGTTTAACGAGCTCAAGTGCCACAAATCTGGCAGGAATACAAATAATATTAGCATCATTATGTAAACGCACCAATCGGGCAACATCATTTTGCCAGCAGAGCGCAGCACGAATTCCCTGGTGTTTATTGGCAGTCATACATACGCCATTTGCGCTTCCGCATAGTAATATTCCAAAGGAAGCTTCCCCTTTTTCAACTGCCACAGCTACCGGGTGGGCATAATCGGGATAATCAACCGATTTGTTTTCAAACAAACCTTTATCAATTACCTGCCGGCCCTGTTGTTGCAGCCAATTTATCAATTCAGTTTTATAATCAAAGCCAGCATGATCGGCGCCAATTGCTATCGGTTTGGATAAATCAAAAACAGCAGACATACCTGGTAGAATTTATTAAGACTTCAAAATTAAGAAGTCTATCAGTTATCAATCCCATTCTTTTTCACGTTTCTGCATTTTTTTATAGGCTCTTGAGGAAATAAGAATGCCTAATTCATACAAAAGGAATAAAGGAACAAATACAATCATTTGACTCATCCAGTCTGGAGAAGGAGTAATAATAGCAGCAATCACCAAGATAGCAACCAGCGCATATTTTCGATAAGTTTTCAAAAATTTCGGAGTAATGATCCCAATTTTAGTAAGCACAAAGGATACGATTGGTAATTGGAAGGCAATGCCTGCTCCTAAAATGATATTTGTGAGATTTTCTACATAATCAGATAGAGTAGGTTTGGTTTCAATAATAACCTGTGAACTTAGTCTGAAATTAGCCAGAAAGCTAAAAGTGAATGGCGCAATTATAAAATATCCAAAAGCTGCTCCGCTAAAGAAGAACAACGACACCCAAAAAATAGCACCTCTGGCCGACTTTACTTCTTTTGGGCTTAGGGCTGGTTTTATAAATCTCCATACTTCCCAAAATATATAAGGAAAGGAGGCAACAAAACCTCCAACAAATGAAACTGTAATAAGTGACATAAACTGAGTACCGAAAGTCATTGCAGATAAGGGAACATTGGGAGGAGGCATACAAAGGGCATCACCCATATGCGCCCAATGGCTAAACTTACACAGGTAAGTATAAGTAAAGAAATTTTTATTCATCGGCCCAAACACAATATAATTAAACACAAAATCCTGGAACACGAATATCAGTATTGCCATTACCATAATAGCAATAACAGACCGAACAATATGCCATCTTAATTCTTCAAGATGATCAATAAAACTCATCTCTGTTTTTTCGCCGCTGCGCTTGTTAAAAAAAGGAAGTGCCATGATTTAAATAAAGTCGAACAAATTTAAGGTTATTCGTTTTTGGGATAACTGGAAAACATTTAATTATTGTTTGAAAATAGCTCACTATAATAGTCTGAGTTTTACCATTTCAATACGCGTATCACTTACATTAATAATTTCAAACTCATAATTCCCTATTATTATGCGGTCCTTCAGTCGGGGAATTGTTTCGTGTTGGTGAATGATTAGACCGGAAAGAGTTTCTGATTCATTTTCCGGAAATTCAAAATTATATTTTTCTTTCAGGTAGTCTAATTCAAGTCTTCCCGAAAATATATATTCTCCTTCGGATATTTTTTTCTCCTCAAATTCTTCAACATCATATTCATCTCTAATTTCACCGAAAATTTCTTCCAGTAAATCTTCCATGGTTACAATACCTGCAGTACCACCAAATTCATCGACTACCCATGCAATACTTTTTCTTTCTTTAGTAAATTTATTAATCAGGTCCGTTGCACTCATACTTTCGGGAATAGCCGGTATTGGTAATAAAATATCTTTGATTTGAGCTGGTTTTTTAAATAGATCTAACTGATGAATATATCCGCTTATATGATCAATATTGCCGTCAAAAACAACCAGCTTGCTAAGTTTAGTATCAATCATCTTTTTTCTGACTTCTTCGATGGGAGCAGATAGATCTATGGCTTCAATTTCTTTACGGGGCACCAGGCACTCACGGATACGTACCTTGGGTAGCAGGAGTGCTGCTTCAAATAAATCTGTGTTGAGGTTTTGATTTTCGCTACTTAGTTCACCGCTTTGTTGAAAAAAATTTTCCAAATCGGCTCGGGAAAACGCTTCTTTTCTTTTATCAATTCGAACATTAAAGATGATATCGAGTATCCATATTGAAGTATTTACAAATAATTGAGCAATCGGCGCAAATAGTTGGTCGCTAATTCCAAGCAAACCAGTGCGGGCCGAAAAAGAAAGTAAGGTATCTGCTTTCGCACGGAATATTGCCTTCGGAATAAAGTCGCCCACCAAAACAACAGCAAACACTGATAATATTATTTCCAATGAAATACGAACAGGAATTTTTGCAGATACTATGATCGACCAGGAATCAATCAATAATTTCCAAAAAGTACTAATCATTAAAACAAAAAGTACAAGGAAAAAATTATACCCGATAATCATAACACCGATAAAACGGGAAGGGTTATCGAATAAACGAGACAATAAAATTGCGCTGGTGGAGCCCTGTTTCTTTTTTAACTCAATATTCAAACGGTTGGCAGAAGCAAAAGCGACTTCAACTCCTGAATAAAACGCCATTAATAATATAGCTAGAACAATTCCGAAAATTACAATTGTACTCATAACTGACTACGAATGTACTAAAGAAAGGAGGATTGTCAATGTTTGCTTTCCATGGCTGGTGTCCACACCAGCCATCAATTTCACTACCACACCAGCCATCAATTTTTCTTTTCATTAAATGGCCGTTTCTATGAACTCTTTAACAATGATTTCGGCTGATTTGCAAGCATTTTCCAGGTGGTCGTTGACAATAATTTTATTAAAATGATGTTTAAATGAAATTTCAAACGAGGCCTTGCTTACGCGGGCCTGAAGCGTTTCTTTTGTTTCTGTACCCCGACTTTGAAGTCGGCGTTCCAGTTCCTTCACTGAAGGCGGATCAATAAAAATTGATAATGAATTACCCGGAAATTGTTGCTGAACATGAATCGCTCCTTTGACATCAATATCGAGTACCGGAATTTGATTGTTGTTCCATATTCTTTCCAACTCGCTTTTTAATGTGCCGTAATATTTTCCTTCATAGACCATTTCCCATTCCACAAATTCACCCCTATTAATTTTCTCTTTAAATTCAGCAGTACTGATAAAATAATAATCCTTGCCATTAACTTCATGAGTGCGCTGCGGGCGGGTAGCTGCAGAAATAGAAAATGAGAGTTGACGAAATGTTTGAAGCAAATGTTTGGTGATGGACGTTTTTCCCGCCCCCGATGGTGCAGTAATTACGACGATCTTTTTTTCAATAGCCATTTGCAAAGAAAAGAACTTTGACGTAAATAAAGTAGGGAGCACTGGATGAATTATTTATTAAGCTCTCACTAAGAGGTGTATTTGCAAAATTTTATAAGAATAAAGTGAAGATGAAAATTATCCTTCCACTCTTTTTATAGATGCTCCTAAGTTTCTCAATCGTTCGTCAATATATTGGTAACCCCGATCAATTTGTTCAATATTCTGAATGATGCTTTTACCGTCTGCGCTTAATGCTGCAATCAGCAACGATACACCCGCCCGAATGTCGGGGCTGCTCATCGTAATACCTCTTAATTGTTGTTGTCTTTCCAGGCCAATCACAACGGCACGATGGGGGTCGCACAAAATAATTTTGGCACCCATATCAATTAATTTATCAACGAAAAACAACCGGCTTTCAAACATTTTTTGATGTATTAATACACTTCCTTTCGCCTGTATGGCGGTTACTAATACAATACTGAGCAGGTCGGGTGTAAAGCCAGGCCAGGGATGATCTGAAATCGTTAATACCCCGCCATCTAAAAATCGATGAATTTCATAAACATCCTGTTCGGGTATATGAATATCATCGCCAATAAAATTCATGTGAATACCCAGTTGTTGAAATTTTTCCGGAATAATACCCAACTGATCAATAGCAACATTTTTAAGGGTAATATCTCCCTGGGTCATGGCCGCTAATCCGACAAATGAACCTATTTCAATCATATCGGGTAGTAACCGATGGCTGGTTCCTCCAAGATAATCTGTACCCTCAATAATAATACGATTGCTTCCGATACCAGTAATTTTACCTCCCATTCTGCAAATCATCTTACATAATTGTTGTAAGTAGGGCTCACAGGCAGCATTATAAATAGTGGTTGTTCCCTTTGCCATTACAGCAGCCATAATAATATTGGCAGTACCCGTAACCGAGGGTTCATCGAGTAACATGTTGGCTCCATGCAGATGAGGAGCTTCAATATGAAAAAAGCCATCTTCTTCATGGTAGGTAAAAGTGGCACCTAATTTTTCAAACCCAATAATATGAGTATCTAATCTTCTTCGCCCGATTTTATCACCTCCAGGCTTAGGAATAAATGCTTTTCGGAATCGGGCCAGCAAAGGTCCCGCAAGCATAACGGATCCACGCAAGCGCCCGCTTTTCTTTCGGTACGATTCGCTGTGCAGATAATCGATGTTTATATTTTCGGCAGCAAAAACACAAGTATCCCGCTGAGGGCGCTCAATGGAAACATTCATTTCCCCCAATAATTCTATCAGTAAGTTTACATCCAATATATCTGGTATATTGGTAACCGTTACTTTTTCAGGAGTAAGTAAAACAGCACTTATTATTTGAAGTGCTTCATTTTTTGCACCCTGTGGAATAATTTCCCCTCTTAATTTTTTACCACCTGTTACTTCAAAGGAATGCATGCTGAATATATTAATGAGTTGATTTTTTGTAGAAGAACCGCAAGATAAAAATAAAAAAGTTGAGAGTTCTCTTCTCTCAACTTTTCAATTAGTCAATTTCAATAGGTCGATTATTTTAGTATCTTTTTTTCTTAAATTTTCCACCACTGCTATTTCGATCATTGCGGTCGTTTCGGTCGTTTCGGTCATTGCGACCACCGCCTCCACCCCCACTTCCGCGTTGCTGATTGCCATATTTCGGATTCGGGTTACGTTTATTCCGGTAGTCGTTACCATATCCTCCACGATCTCTGTCCCTGCCTTCATTGGGTCGGGGAGTTCGAACAAAAGGTGTATTGGTGAAAGCTAACTGACCCGCTGTAATTGAGTTCAATTCACTTTGAATGGCATCATCGTGTACCGTTTCTTTATGCCAATTGCTATATGCCAGTTTCATATAGTAAGCAACAGCATTGGCAAATCCCTGACGTTTTTCCGGATTCTCTTCTTTTAATGCTTTATCGATCACTAACTCCATGTTCTTACCCAGGTGTGAAAACTTTGGATATCTTTTTGGATAGGTAAGCGGCTTAGGCTTTTCACTTAAGGTTTCCCGGGTAGGAATAGGGTAAGGAGATTCTACATCCAATTTAAAATCAGAGATAAAAAAAAGATGGTCCCATAACTTATGTCTGAAATCTTCTACATTTTTCAAATGCGGATTTAAAAAACCCATCAATTCAATTACCGCATAAGCATTTCGCTGACGGGTTTCCTTATCGTCAATCGTAAGTAAATATTCAATCATCTTCTGAATATGGCGACCATATTCCTTCATTGCCAGATGGTTTCTTAAAGTATTATACTCCATTATTAATTTATTGATCTGAACAAAAGTAATAAAGTAAAGCCATAATGGAAAAAAGGCCCCATAATAGGGCCTTTTGCTTGTATTGATTTATTCGTCTATTTCTTAATTTCTCTGAAAAATGAGTTTGCCTGAATAGGTTTTACTGCCATTAATTTCTTTGGCCCGAAGATAATATACTCCGGCAGGAGGAGCAGCAGCCAGCGTAAAGCTTAACGTGTTACTTTCCTGTAATGTAATCACTCGACTATGAATTGTTTGGCCAGATAGATTAATGATATCAACTGCATAACTTCCGTTAATTGCCTGGTCGAACTGAAGCTGCACTTTTGTTTGAGTTGGATTTGGATAAATAACAAACCCTGTTTTGCTGGCTTCAAAAACAATTGACCGTACCGGCGTATAATTTACTTTACCCGTAGAGGTTGTTTGTTTAATTCTAAAAAACATATTGCCTTTACCAGGCTGAAGCAGGTGGTAAGGTACATTGTATTTAGAAGAAGTGCTACCTGCTATTGAACTGGCCTGCAATTCGGCAACCATTTCGAAGGCAGTATTATTTTTACTTACTTCTATTGAGTATTTATTTCCTTTTGATTCATTAATGGTTGTCCAGCTTAGCTGAATATCTTCATTCGTTTTTTTCGATACAGCAAAATCTTTAATATCGGTTCCCAACAAACCGGTTGGACAGAAACTATAAGTAATACCGATTGTTACGATATCCTGTGAACTAACAGAGAAAATATAATTAATACTTCCTGAAACAGTTGTTTTTCCGGTTACTTTATAATTAAACGGAACTGTGCCGTAGCCTAAAAAAGGAACAAGTCCCGAACTAAGCGTACGATTGAGGTATTTATTTTTTAACACACTATCGGGACCTATTCCTACAAAATCGGGTCCGCTGAAGTAATTGCCATCTGTAGCAGCCAGGTTATAGGGTCCATAGTTTTTGGTTAGAGTGTTAGTGATATCGGGGGTTAAACCGGGCCCCTGAATCCGATCGGTGCGTTGATAATTGATCCGGTAGTTAACAGGATAAATTTCATCGTTCTCCAACCGCATTCTAACTACTCCGGTAATAAAAGAAAAAACGTTAGCACAAACTAATTGCCCTAAATCGGGATTGAATTGCAGAAGATCGAAGTTCGTTGAATCATCAATGGGTCTGATATTACGTGTTTGCTGATAGGTAACAGTTTGTGGCAAATTACCATTTTCGCATAAACATTGAGCACTTAATGGGGTGGGTAAGTAAAACAGCAGAGTTAAGAATGCCAATAATAGCACTTTTGTGTAGTGTTGTTTCATAGGTACAATTTTACTTAGGAATCGGATTACTTAATAAAGATACACAATGTCAAAAACCTTACCAAAGTGATAGTACCCTATTATACGCATGCGTATTTTCCGAATAAAAATTGCATAAAAATGCAATTTGAAAAAGTTAGTGCTGACTTACAGAAAGTTACTTCAAATAATATTTTTTTCGGGGAGAGATGAGTGTTAATTACCGCTGTAATCCCTGTATTTTTGTATACAATTTTATCTAAAACACAGGTATTCAATAAACAATTTATGATTCAATCAACAATAACAATAGATGTAACGCTGGATGCAAACCGTGTACCTGAACAAATTAACTGGAAAGCAACAGAAAGCACCTCAGATGGGGACCGAAAAGCCAAGGCAGTTATGTTATCCTTTTGGGATGGGACCGATAAAGCAGCATTAAGAATGGACCTGTGGACAAAAGATATGATGGTAGATGAGATGGGCGATTTTTATTTTCAAACCTTGATGACAATGGCCGATACGTTTAGCCGGGCTACACACCAGGAAGGGTTGGTAACCGATATGAAAAAATTTGCAGAAGATTTTTATAAACGCTTTCAGGAACTTCAGTTGAAAGAAAGTAAACTATAGAATACATTTAATTAAATCGAAATAATCATCTTTCCATTTGTCATTTTATCTTGTCAGCACAAATAACATTCAAAAAGAAATTGTATGAATCTTGAACAAAAAATAATGGAACAATTAAAAAATGCAATGCTTGCAAGAGATGAAAAAACAGTTCGCAGTCTTCGCGCAATAAAAGCTGCTATCATATTAGCTAAAACGTCGGAAGGAGCTGGTGGTGAAATAAAAGAAGAAGACGAAATAAAATTATTACAGAAGCTTGTAAAGCAACGTAAAGATTCGTTGGAAATTTTTCAACAACAGAACCGTACAGATCTTGCCCAAAAAGAATCTGAAGAAATTGAAATCATTGAAAAATTTTTGCCAAAGCAACTTTCATTGGAGGAATTAAAAATGTTGGTAGGAAAAATAGTATCGGAAACGGGAGCTTCTTCGATAGCTGATATGGGTAAAGTAATGGGATTTGCCACTAAACAGTTAGCCGGTAAAGCTGATGGTAAAACAATCGGGATGCTTGTGAAGGAGTTATTAACCAAATAAAGCCAGTTATTTCTTAGTAATTGAGTATTAAAATTTGAATATGATCATTGATGTTTTTACAATGGTGCTATTGGCCATAGCTGTTTATAAAGGTTTTAAGCGTGGAATTATCGTCGCGCTATTTTCATTGATTGGATTAATAGTGGGACTTGCTGCTGCTCTGAAGTTATCTGTGTTGGTTGCTGGCTACCTCGAAGGTACTGTATCGATATCTGCTAAATGGTTACCTGTGATTTCTTTTGTTCTGGTATTTGTACTTGTTGCATTTTTAATTAGATTGGTTGCCAATTTAATTCAGGCTTCTGTAGAAATGCTTTGGCTCGGCTGGGTCAACAAAATAGGAGGAGCGTTACTGTATATCGCTATTTATTTGCTGATATTTAGTGTGGTATTATTTTTTTTAATGCAATCGGGATTGATAAAAAATAAAACAATAAGTGAGTCGGTCACCTATAATTACATACAACCCTGGGGTCCACGGGTAATCAACAGCATTGGAGGATTTGTTCCTGTGTTTAAAGATATGTTCACTGAACTTCAGAAATTTTTCGAAAATCTTGCCCAAAAAATATCCCATTGAGGGGCTTGCATGGGATATTTGCTTTAAAACAGTTATTTTAGCGATTAATTGATTGATTGAATTATAATAGCTGATGGAATACGAGATTAAACAAGTGGATAAGTTCAAATTTATTGAAGAGGGGGAAGGAGAGCCGCTGATTTTACTCCATGGTTTATTTGGGGCACTAAGTAACTTCAAAGATTTGATAGAGTATTTCCGCCATTACAACAAAGTAGTGGTGCCTATACTTCCCTTGTTTGAACTTGATCTGCTTCATACCTCGGTAGGGGGGTTAGAGAAATTCGTTCATAAGTTTATTGAAAATCGAAATTATCAGGGGGTGCATCTCTTAGGTAATTCCCTCGGTGGGCATGTTGCCCTGGTGCATGTATTAAAGCACCCTGAACGGGTACGGTCGCTAATTTTAACCGGCAGTTCCGGCCTTTTTGAGAACGGGATGGGCGATACTTATCCTAAAAGAGGCGATTATGAATTTATTAAAAAGAAAACGGAGCTTACGTTTTATGATCCGGCCATTGCTTCCAAGGAATTAGTGGATGAAGTGTACGAAACTGTAAATGTTCGGTTAAAGGCAATTAAAATTATTGCACTCGCGAAAAGTGCTATTCGAAATAATTTGGGTGATGAACTCAATCAAATTAAACAACCAACGTTATTGGTATGGGGCAATAATGATACAATAACTCCACCTTTTGTTGGAAAAGAATTTCAGCGGTTGATACCCAATAGCGAGTTGCAGTTTATTGATAAATGCGGGCATGCACCGATGATGGAAGTGCCCGAAGAATTTAACCGTGTTGTACATAAATTTTTGACAAAACTGAAGCATCCCGCAGCAGTAGTCTGAAAAAACACGTCTTATTCTGGAATTTAGTTTGTTCTTGTTTTCATTACCATCCCTTTTATGAGTTATTTAAACGTAAGAACATCTGTTCAGATTAATATAATTGCTTTAAAACCGTAAAATAACAGAGCGTGTTAAATAAAGAAATCATTTCTGCTTCAATGCCAACCCTTAATCTGGTTGATACGGTAATGCATGCCCTGGAAATGATGAATGAATTTCATGTGTCACAATTACCCGTAGTTGAGGATACTAAATATTTAGGGCTTGTTTTTGAGGAAGACCTGTTGAATCTTGATGAACAGGCAATTCTTCAGTCCGTAGCAGAGCGGTTTTCAAAAGTTGCGGTTCGGTCCGATAGTTATTTTGTTGAAGCCATTCAGGCCGCCAACGATTACCATCTTTCTGTTGTACCTGTAATTGAAAAAGAAGGAGAATATCTGGGTGTTATCAGTGCAACTGATTTATTGATGCAACTTGGGAAGCTTACCGGAGCCAGCGAGCCTGGTGCAATTATAGTACTTGAAATGGAACAACGTAATTTTTCCTTTTCAGAATTAAGTAAACTGGTAGAAACGAATGATGCACAAATAACTCAATTAAATACTTTTTGGGATAATAGTACAGAAACATTTTTCATTACACTTAAGATCAATAAATTCGAAATATCTGACATCATTGCTACTTTTCAGCGCTATGAGTACCAGGTAAAATACTTTTTTGGCGAGGAATTGTATGAAAATGAGTTGCGAAATAATTATGATCATTTAATGAACTATCTCAACATTTAGCACTTCATCTCTTTATCTTCGTCGAATTCGTATTATTAATTCGAATTGTTGAAACAGTAGTTTGCCGGCATGTGGATGACTAAGAAATATTATCTGATTATAGCATCCTTTTTAGTATGCTCGTTTGAAAACGCAAAAGCACAAGCTATTGCTTCAAATTTGCCTATACCATTTATTGTAACTGGCATACCTTCCGATAGCACCTTAAACAATACCGCCACCCCTACTCCATTCGTGGTAGGCACTATATTCATAGATGGAAATAAAAAAACCAAATCATATATTATTGAAAGGGAATTACCCTTTCGTACGGGCGATTCAATTAATCTATCTAAACTGGTGGAGGGTTTTGAGGTTGCCCGGCAACAATTAATGAATACAGCACTTTTCAATGAAGTAATTGTATCGCTTAAATCCTTTCGGGGTTATATAGTCGATATTCAAATAGAAGTAAAAGAACGCTGGTATGTTTTTCCGATTCCCTATGTAAAAGTTGTGGATCGAAATTTTCAGGAATTTATAAAGCAGGGAGTTGGTATTGATCGCCTCAACTATGGATTTAAATTTTTATACAATAATTTTACCGGAAGAAATGATAAACTCAAAATCTGGCTTATTACAGGCTATACTAAACAGATACAGTTTTTGTATGAGCAGCCTTATGCAGATAAAACGCTCCGCCATGGCTATAAAATTGGATTTTCCTTTAATACCAACAATGAAATAAATATTGTTACACGCAATAACTCCCAACAGTTTTCGGATACACTTGGTATAACCAAGCAATGGTATGGCCATGTCGACTATACCTACCGCCCGGGGTTACGTACGTTCCACGCCGTTAGGCTTGGTTTTGTTAAACAGGAGGTAGATAGCCAGGTGTTGGTAATAAACCCAAAATATTTTTTCAATAATAAAAACAGCCTGTTTTATCCCGAGCTGTCTTACAGTTTAAATTATGTTAAGATCGACTATATACCCTATCCGCTTAAAGGCTGGATGGCAGAAGCAACCTTTTTAAAGAGAGGTATTAATAAGGATATGAATCTTTGGCAATTGGGGGGAAAAATAACAATGAGTCATCCAGTTTCTAAAAAAGTATGGTATGCATGGCAGGCACAAGGAGTTCTAAGAGTTCCCTTTGATCAACCCTTTATTAACCAGCGTATGTTTGGGTATGGCGACTTTTATTTAAGGGGGTTAGAAAAATATGTGGTGGATGGTGTAGGAGCGTTGCTTGTGAGGCAAACACTGCGTAGAGAATTGTTTCAATTTAAGGTGGCCACTCATTTAAAATCCAGT
The DNA here is from genome assembly GCA_046153465.1 of Chitinophagaceae bacterium. Classification (GTDB taxonomy): domain Bacteria; phylum Bacteroidota; class Bacteroidia; order Chitinophagales; family Chitinophagaceae; genus Endoryza. The sequence goes on along the minus strand of JBJXDV010000226.1, from coordinate 1,710 downwards.
TCACATAGTACCATTCCCTTCCGTATTTATGCAAAAACTTTTGCTGACGTTGGATATTCACACAATCCTTTCAATGCAGAAAATTCACTGACCAACAGAATGCTCTATACAACAGGTGTAGGAGTTGATGTGGTTAGTTTTTACGATTTTGTGCTTAGGATTGATTACAGCTTTAATCAATTAGGTCAAAACGGACTATTTTTACATATCAAAAGTGATTTTTAATCAGGATACAGCTATTAAACAGGTTTATGATATTCTAATATGCAAAAATCGTATAATCATTAACCCCATTAAATAAATAGAAGGCATGCGCGGCTAAAGAGTAACAAAGTATAGTCGCTTCTTACAAAACTCAATTCTTACAAAATGAAAGTGGCAATATATAGTCGGGCTATTGATTACGACCAGCAGGCTGAAGTACAACAAATGCTGGAGGAATTGGTAAAAGAAAATGTGGTGCCGGTTATTTACCAACCCTTTTTTGAAAAAATAAAATACTCATTTCAATTGCCCGATAGTTATTCTGTATTTAATAATTCTGCTGATCTGGATGAATCCATCGATTTTTTAATAAGCCTTGGCGGTGATGGTACGTTACTGGATACCGTTACCCTCGTAAGAGATAAAAATATACCTGTTCTCGGCATAAACTTTGGCCGGCTTGGTTTTTTAGCAAGTCTTGGCCGCGATGAACTGAGCAGCGCCGTACAATCGCTTATTAAGCGTACTGTAGTTATTGATAAAAGATCACTGATTCATCTTGATGCCGATAAACCTCTTTTTGGTGAAGTCCCCTATGGATTGAATGAATTCGCGATTCATAAAACGGATACTTCCCCGATGATTAAAATTCATACCTATTTAAACGGTGAATTTTTGAATACCTATTGGGCGGATGGACTGATAGTATCAACTCCTACTGGTTCAACAGGCTATTCTTTAAGTTGTAGTGGGCCGGTTGTATTTCCCGAATCTTCCAGTTTTGTAATTACTCCGGTTGCGCCCCATAATCTTAATGTTCGGCCAATTGTAGTACCCGATACCAATATCATTTCTTTTGAAATTGAGGGACGGTCCGATCAATTTATTTGTGCCCTCGACTCGCGGAAGGAAATAGTTGATAAAAATGTACAGTTAGCGGTTCGGCGCGAAGCATTCACCCTTAGCCTGGTAAGGCTCAATGAAAATAATTTTCTTCAAACCCTGCGTAATAAACTATCATGGGGACTTGATACCAGAAATTAACAGGAGCCATAAAACAAAAAAAGCAATCCTGCGTTCCTTTTGGTTAATATTCTAATTTACTATCTTGCACATCATAAAAATTTCTGTACCTATTTACCTAAATTTTTCGTTTTACCTAATAAAATAAGAACTACTAATGAAGAAGTTGATCCTTGCTTTTTTTATCCTGCTTGTTTTTTCATCAACTTCGGCGGTGAATGCCCAGTGGGAAAGTATTCGGCAGGAAGGGGAGATTGGTTTTTCTCTGGGAGCCGCTCATTATTTTGGCGATTTGAATACCAGAGGGAAAGTGAACAGACCCAAACCAGCTATCGGTGTTTTTTTTCGTAAGCAGTTTGGCAATTATGTTGGCTTAAGGGTAGGCGCTCATTTTGCTCAATTAGGGTATTCAGATATTTATAATACAAAAAACGAGTATCAACGCCGGCGCAACCTCAGTTTCAATAGTAATATTTTTGAGTT
>JBJXDV010000225.1:0-7008 GCA_046153465.1 Chitinophagaceae bacterium | reverse complement strand
AGATTCTAAGCTGGAAGTATTAGCTAAAAAAGGGAACGGTAACTTTGCCTATTTGGATAATGAACTGGAAGCTGAAAAAGTTTTGGTAAAGGAACTCACCCAAACACTTTACACCGTTGCCGATGATTCTTATTTAAGTATTAAGTTTAGTCCCGAAATAGTCCAGGAATATCGACTCATTGGATTTGATAATAAATTGAAAGCACTTGCCGACTCATTGAGTGGTGTAGAAGGAGGTGAAGTAGGATCTGGTCATTCTTTGTTGGTATTGTTTGAAATTAAAACTGGTGGTGATATTAAGGACAGCCGATTTTACCAGGAATCAGGATTGGCTAATATAACTATTAATTATAAAAGGCCTAACGATTCAGTAATGCGTAATACCGGTTACAGGTGCCCACCTCTTTATACAGAGTTCTATGAGCTGCCGGCCTGTTATCGATTTGCGTCTTCCCTTGTTATGTTTACTGCATTATTAAAAGACTCAAAATATTCGAGACGGATTTCGTGGGCAGATGTATTAGAAATTGCCAATCAATCGTACAACGTGAAAGACGGATTGCAAAAAGAATTTCTCCTGAATGTTGAGAAGGCAAAAAAAATCTATTCCCGTTCAAAAAGAAAAAGAAAAAGTAATGGTTAATTGAACGTTTAATTTCTATTATGCAGGTGTTCGGATCATTTTATTCTATTTTAGTTTTTGAATTATTTTTTTCTCCTTTGTTTGCTGCATTTCATACACATTAATACAAATTAGAATAAACTTTTTTAAAGTAGAACTACGTATACTATTCAGTAACTCTTCTCTTGTTTCCCCTTTCTTTCTATTGCAGCTTTGTATCCTGATTCACACAAATAAACATGTTGTAGCCCCTTTCTTTTTTAAACCCACTGTAGAAAAGTATTGGTTAAGTTGATTGGTAGTAAATAACCTGGTTTCAAAAACATATTAAACCTTATTTATTATGGCAACTTTAAAAAATGAGATGGGCCTTATGGCTTCCGACGCACAACAAGGAACAGGTATCCCCTGTTGTCCTGAATTATTGAAAGACGATCATTGTGATGTCTTTAATTTTAAACGAATTCTTAACTACCCTGTTACCGTTAACGTGGAGGGGAGACCCGTTCAATTTGATGCGGAAGTAATTCTTAATTTTCGCTTTAAAAGATGTACACTAGGATTAACATTAGGGGATCCTATTTATTCAACCACTTTATTGCCCGGCGAGAAAGTTCGATTAGCGACTACCGACCGGAAAAGTCGTTTTTCGTTCGATAGTGAAAGTAAACTCAGTTACAGAAGCGAACAGATTTCGGAAGAACAATATTATATGACATCGTTGCAACATTATGTAACCGATGGTGCCAATAAACAATCTGGCGGTGGAAGCAGTAGTAATAGCGGTGATTGGAATTTTCATGGCGATGCCCATGGAAGTTATGGGTCCTATGTTTTTGGAGGGTCAGCCGATGCGAGCGTGAATTCAAACGGGCGCCACAACAGTAAATCCACATTTGATTATTTAAATGAACAAACGTCTCATGCTGAAGCATCAGCAAATCAATCGGTAAATGCAACCCATAAAGCACACAGCATTTCCGTTGGAGAAGTTTCATCACGTACGCATATTGAAGGTGAGTCGGAAGATCATTTTGAATCTTCTTCAAGGGTATTTGCAAATCCTAATCATTGCCATGCAATCAGCTTTTTGTTTTATCGTCTCAATAAAAAACAAAAAATATCTTTTACACTCGAATCAATTGAAAGGCGTGTAAAGGATCCGGTAGCACCTGTTCGCCGGCCTTTTACTCCGGTTGGCGTAAAACCCGCAGTTTCGGTTCGCCCCGAGGATATAGCAGCAACGAGTAAAGTTTTCTCGAACCGGCAGCAAGTGTTTGCGCATACCGAAGGAACGGCCGTTGCGGGTAGTACCGTATTTGCCGGTAATCAGCCTTCTTTTGATTCAGTATCGTTTAACAGTTTTGCGTCCTCGGGTCTTCAACCAATTCCGGTTGAAACACATCAGGTTGTTTTGAAGGAGCTGGACACACAGTTACAAAAGCAATCTTTAATTGATGCAAGTGGAAAACTTTCTAAGGAAATCAAACAATCTGTTTCTTTTGATATGGAGTTTTCATTACCGACCGGCGGTGTAATTGTAAAAGGTTGTTTGGATGAATGCGATATCTGTGAGCCGGAGGTAAAAGAAAGACTGCAACTCGAGAACGATTTACTACGCAGGCAAATTGAATTATTAGAAAAATCACAGGAATATCGTTGTTGCCCACCTGCACCAGTGATTACCGACTAATTTTTTGGGACCATTAATTCGTATCGTAATCGCCGTACCCTTTATTTATTTAGTAACGATGTATGTATTCATTGTAACAATGGAATTAGTATACTAGCATAAACTTTAAGTGTTAAATCATTCACTCTTAAATTAAAGCTGGTCGAAAGCGCTTTTGCCCAGCTTATTCAGCATCCTTAATTTCCAGGGTTTCGAATTGTTATTGCTTGCCCATTTTACCTGAAAACAGCATGCATCTGGCTTATATATTCAATCATTAACTATTAAACCTTTCTTATGGCAATTTTAATGCAAGGTTCCTGGAATATCCAGGTAACACAAAAATTTGCTGCACGTGACCAGCGATTTATCGTAAGTGGTGCCGGCAGCGGCAATGGTATTCATCCGGGTGTAGTAGGCTCTCCTACGGTACTCGTTACCGGTAGTTCGTGGAGCTTACAGGTACAGAATAAAAACGGCACGGTATGGCAGAATTCTACCGAAAAAATTTTACTCAGTCCTGCCCCCTGCACTGGCTTTTCATGAGCATCCGACGATGGTGGCGGTGCTGGTGCCGGAGATTTGGATTTTAACGATCTCGTCGTACAATGTACTACTGTGGCCACCAGTGGAGCTACAGACTATATTGTTTACGGCCATGTTTCGTACTATGAAGGCTTATGCTTTTTTAATCCTTGCTTTAAGGATTATATTGTAATAGATACATTGCCTTCTTTGTACAAAGCATTGGAGTATCCGGAATTGCGCGACTATATTAAAAAAGTATATCCCGAAAGATATATTAAACGACCAGGGTTGCCCGTCCCTCCCAATCCACCCGATCCATTTATGCCTTTAATGCTGCCCTTACAAAGTAATCAGCTAATTCCAAAACAGGAAGCAACGTTGTTCCGAACCGAAAAAAGTAATGTCGAGGATATAAGGAGAAAAGGAAAAGAAGAAGTTAGTTTGGAAAAATTAGCGGCTGTTTCATCTGTTGCGCTCAGTCGTACGAGTAATGATCGTTTGTTCAATGTAGACAAAGTTAAAATTGGCCGGATTATCGACAAGCTTCCCTATTATTGTAATGTTCAGTCTTATACTTCTGCTCTATTAAGATTTGTAGAATATGATCGTACAGCAGCAGAGTTAGCCGGAGGAGCGTATACAGGTATTGGTACCCGTGAAGTTTTAGGAAATGCCATTACGGACAATTTTGGCAATTATGTATTTCGTTTTCAGCGTACCGATTTTCAGGATGCGCTGGAATTGGAAACAGATGTAGCAGGCGGTGAATCCTTCCTGGTTCAGCGCAAACCCGATTTGCTGGTGCAGGTGCTGGATCCGTCTAATGTGAATAGAGTGATGTTTGAATCAGGATTATATTCCAATATCGGAACCTGTCGCCGAATTAATATTTGTATTCCAAAATCTGTTATTGGTGCTACGGTTAATCCTTGTGTGGGCCAGAGTACCATTCAATACATTGGCGATATTTACTTGGGAGAGGATAGCAGTGGCAATCGCGGCGGATTGGGTTATACCTTGCATAGCTCGGGTCGTATTAGTGGCAATGGCCTGTCATGTGCTGCCTGGAGAGGGAAATTGAATTTGATTTCTTGCAGGTTCACCGATCCCGCAATTGCTTACTATACTGTTCGCTATCGCAGGGCAGGTATCGGATGGACTAACGTAGAAGAAGATATGCAGTTGATAAATGTGAGCAGTGGTTTTCCGGTTGGTACTTCTGTACGTACAACTCAAAGTTTGAGTGTTGATGGAGCAGCATTGGCACTTACGCGTTGCTACTTTAATGTGGAGGCCCCACCGCCCACCATTCCGCAGCCTGCAGGCTGGATCACTTCAATCAACTACAAAGCCTTTCTAACAACCGGTAATTATACCGATATAACAGGAAAGGGTAGGGTAGAATTTAGAATTGAAGGGTATAAGGCAGATGGATCAAAAATTGCTGCAGTAGATGAATCGATAGCCTTGTACTTAGACAATAATCTATGGTCTGTCGAACTCGATGAAGAAATATCAATGGATGGTACAACTCTTGGTAATTGTGCCCTATTTACATTACCCTCAAACGGAGCAGGCGGGTATATAGAGGATGCACCGATCGAAGTGAGATTTAAAGCAAATCAAGCGAGTGGATTTATGGGAGGTTATTATCTGACAATCGGTAAAGGAGCTATTGGAAATATAAATCTTGCCAAAGTTGGCAATCATATTCCTTCGGGTTGGAACGGATTACCAAATACTATCCCGTTTGCGGATGGAGGAACACAAGTGGGTCGAACCTATTCATTTAGTTCAGCCTCGCCCACAGCAATTTGCCCGGTTTTCAATGGTACCATTAATGAAATAGGCGCAGATTCTGATGGTGACTTTATTAAGATTAAAGTAAAACCGAATACTACCTGGCTTGAAGTTGCACAAAACTTCTGTGCATTCAGGCTTCGTATTGATGGGTTCATCCGGCATACGGATGGTGATACTTATTGGAATATAAATTTCAGTAGTAATGAAGTACTAATTGGAATTGAAAGAACCGTATAAATGGACTTCTCACTCCTGATAGTATGCGCAGTTGCGGTTTGGCGTTTTACTCATTTGTTGAGTAAAGAAGACGGCCCATTCAATCTTATCTTTCTATTGCGCAGACAGCTCGGGCAGAGTTTCTTCGGAAACCTGCTCGACTGTTTTTATTGCCTGAGTTTATGGATCGCATTTCCTGCTGGATGGTGGTTAGGAAATGACTGGATTACAAAAATGATATGCTGGCTGGCATTATCGGGTATTGCCTGTTTGCTTGAAAAATTAAGCAGCAAAAATGACCCAATACCTCCGGCTTTTTATGAAGAAGATAAAAAATTATAGTTATGTCTTGTTGCGGAAAAAAAAGAAATGAATATTTAGGCGCTTTGTCAACCGGTTCCACAGCCTATACGCATACTCCTTCAGGCCAATTCTGGGAAGATATCTTTTTTGAGTATACTGGTGAAACAGGGTTAACGGTAAAGGGAGGGATTACCGGAAGAACCTATCGGTTTAATACAACCGGCGATCGGCAGCAGGTTGATTATCGGGATGCAGGGGGGTTGATGGCTATTCCTTTATTGAAGAAAGTAAAAGCAAGTTAATTCGGGCATTTTAGTTTATCACCTGATGGTAAAACAAAATCAGTAATCGAAAGAGATTACCGGTTTTTATTTTATGGTATTTAGTTATAATAATAAAAAATTAGTGATTGAACAGTTAAAACAATTCTTAAATAGTTAAATTATGCTAGTCAAGACAGATCGGTAAAATTCATTACGAAAACATTTCCCTTACTTTATCAAAAAAACTTTTATCGCTTTTTTCTGGCTTTGGTTGAAAGTTACCAGAGTTATTCATTTTTTCAAGGATAGACTTTTCTTCACTTGATACCTGCTGCGGTGTCCAAACATTTACATAAATAAGCTGATCTCCTTTTTCATATGAATTAACTGCGGGAAATCCTTTTCCTTTTAGCCGAAATATTTTACCGCTTTGTGTTCCTGCGGGAATTTTAATTTTCGCCCGTCCATCAATGGTAGGTACTTCTGCCTGGGTTCCAAAAACAGCATCTGGAAATGAAAGGTGTAGCTCGAAGGCAACATTTAATCCATCCCTGTGTAATTCTCTATGCGGTTCTTCCTCAATTAGTATTATTAAATCACCCGGAGAGCCCCCACGTTCACCTGCATTCCCTTTCCCTCCCACGCTTAACTGCATTCCTTCCTGTACACCGGCGGGTATATCTATTGAAACTGTTTCTTCTCCATAAACGCGGCCTTCTCCTTTGCAGGAATTACATTTAGCTGTTATTACCGAACCTTCGCCATTGCAGGTAGGGCAGCTTGTTACCGTTTGCATTTGTCCTAAAAAAGTATTGGATACTTTTCGTACCTGGCCACTACCACCACAGGTACCACAATTTTGCATACTGTTTTTATCTTTTGCCCCACTACCAGCGCAGGTTTGGCAGGCTACATGTTTTTTTACCTTTATTTGTTTACTTACACCTTTTGCAATTTCTTCGAAACTGAGTTTTAATTTTACTCTCAGGTTACTTCCTCTTGTTCCGCGGCTTCGCTGACCTCCACGTGAACGACCACCGCCACCAAAGAAACTTCCGAACATATCATCGCCAAAAACATCTCCAAACTGGCTGAAGATATCTTCCATATTACTTGCTCCACCACTACCCCGCCCGTTACCACTAACACCGCTATGACCAAAGCGATCGTATTGAGCCCTTTTATCTGCATCGCTTAACACTTCATAGGCTTCGGCTGCTTCTTTAAACTTTTCCTCTGCAGCTTTATCTCCCGGATTTCTATCAGGATGGAACTGCATAGCTACTTTCCTGTAAGATTTTTTTATTTCATCAGGAGTTGATGTTTTAGAAACACCTAATATTTCGTAATAATCTCTTTTCGCCATAAACGTTCAATAATAACTGCTGCGGTTATACGTACCCGGGATAGCTTGCAGCACTGCTAGATCGGGATTTAATTATTTTCCTACAACTACTTTTGCAAACCGAATGATTTTATCGTTTAAATAATAGCCTCTTTCCACTTCATCAATCACTTTCCCAACAAGTTCTTCAGTAGGAGCGGGTATTTCGGTAATAGCCTCGTGCAAATCTGCATTAAAAACCTGGCCGGTTGTTTCC
>JBJXDV010000224.1:0-3186 GCA_046153465.1 Chitinophagaceae bacterium | reverse complement strand
CCTTATATCTATCGAAAAATAAAGGTTTTGGAAGATGTTGGGCTGGGCTATATAACGCTTGGTCAGAGTGCTGTTACGCTTAGCGGTGGAGAAGCGCAGCGGGTAAAGCTTTCAACAGAATTATCTAAACGAGATACCGGAAAAACTTTTTATATTTTAGACGAACCAACTACCGGGTTGCATTTTGAAGATATAAAACATTTGCTCGAAGTATTAAATAAGCTAACCGACAGAGGGAATACTGTATTGGTGATTGAACACAATATGGATGTTTTGAAGGTAGCCGATCATATAATTGATTTAGGCCCCGAAGGTGGCGACGGTGGTGGTAGAATTTTATTTGAAGGAACCCCGGAAGAATTAGCGAACGTAAAAGAAAGTTATACGGCTGTTTTTTTGAAACCTGAACTGATGTAATCAATAGTTTTGGAACTATTACCATTCACTATTTTACTTCTTCTTTTTCCTTGATCTGAAAACATATTTTTTCAGCCGGTTGATCATCCGGAACCCCAAATATTTTCATTTTGCCTGCTTTACTTTCAATCGTAAAACTCATCTTAAGTTGTTTGGTTTGCCCGCTACCATTCATTTCTGCATCTGTTTTACATTCAATACTTCCTTCAGTATAATCAGCATTCATCTTACAAATTTTTTCAACATGCTTGCCCGAAATTTCCGCCGTACTTCCATCCGGCAATACAATTGTTATGAATATACTGTCTTTACCGATCGTAATATCTGCATTAAAAGGTACGTCATCTCCTTCGGAACCATCTTCCTTTACACTAAAAACCCTTTCTGTTTTTAACTTAAATTTTTTATCGCATTGGGCAGAGGCTAAACTACCTGTACTAACTACGACCACTAGAAGAAAAATAATTTTAATCATATATAAATTTTAAATGAAGATGAAATTAATACTAATTACTGATTAAAACCTTACAAGAAGTAAAATAATAACGACCATTCGTGTAGTATTGATTTCCGTACCTTGCAGGCTTCTGAAATAAGACATAGGAAGAGAAAAAAGGTTACCGGAATCATTATTTTTTTCTCTGATTAAAACCAGAATATGAAAAAAGATTTAAGAAAAGAACAGGCGCTTGAATATCATTCAAAAGGGCGCCCCGGCAAAATAGAAGTAGTTCCTACCAAAGAAGCCAAAACGCAGCGCGATTTATCACTCGCCTATTCCCCGGGCGTTGCAGAACCCTGTATGGAAATATTTGCAGACATTGAAAATGTTTATAAATACACTGCCAAGGGAAACCTGGTTGCCGTAATCAGTAATGGTACAGCGGTATTAGGGTTGGGTGATATTGGCCCGGAAGCCGGTAAACCCGTAATGGAGGGTAAGGGAGTACTCTTCAAAATTTTTGCAGACATTGATGTTTTTGATATTGAAATCAATGAAAAAGATCCCGAGAAATTTGTACAGATTGTAAAAGCGTTAGAACCCACTTTTGGCGGTATTAACCTGGAAGATATTAAAGCACCGGAATGTTTTTACATTGAGAAAAAATTAAAGGAGCAGATGAAAATTCCGGTGATGCACGACGATCAGCACGGAACCGCCATCATTAGTGCAGCAGCCCTATTAAATGCGCTTGAAATTCAGAAGAAGAAAATTGAAAAAGCAAAATTTGTAGTTAATGGAGCGGGTGCTGCGGCTGTTGCCTGTATGAACTTATATGTAGCATTGGGTGCTAACCGCGAAAACTTTTTAGTATTTGATAGCAAGGGATTGATTCATGAAAACCGTAAGGATCTTGACGAATTAAAAATCGGGTTAATTTCTAAAGGAAAAGATATTACCCTTGCCGAATCTTTAAAAGATGCAGATGTTTTTATTGGTTTAAGCAAAGGAAATATTTTGAACGCGGAGATGGTGAAGAGTATGGCAAAAAACCCCATTGTATTTGCAATGGCCAATCCAGATCCTGAAATAAGTTGGGAAGATGCAACCAATGCCCGCAAAGATATTATTATGGCAACCGGCCGAAGTGACTATCCAAACCAGGTTAACAATGTGTTAGGCTTTCCCTTTATTTTTCGTGGAGCCTTAGATGTTAGAGCTACTCAAATTAATGAAGCTATGAAGCTAGCTGCTGTTAAAGCACTGGCAAGCCTCGCTAAAACTCCCGTACCCGATATTGTAACTACGGCCTATAACGAACGCAATATTTCATTTGGCCCGAATTATATTATTCCGAAACCTTTGGATCCCCGCTTGCTTTCTACCGTGGCGCCCGCTGTTGCTAAAGCTGCCATGGAAAGCGGCGTGGCAAAATTCAACATCAACAATTGGGAACAATATGTGATTGAATTGAACAAACGACTGGGACTAGACAACCAGATTATGCGAATACTGGGAAACAAAGCCCGCCGGGCCCCAAAACGAATTGTATTCGCTGAAGCCGACAATATTAAAATTTTAAAAGCAGCTCAAATTATTTTTGATGAGGGTATTGGTTATCCAATTTTATTAGGAAAAGAAAAAAAAATAATCGCCATTGCCGAAGAAAATAATATCGATATCGAAGGGTTGCCCATTATAGATCCGCAATCCGATGAACAGGAAGAAAAACGAAAAGGATTCGGAGAAATTTTCTTTAAAAAAAGACACCGCCGTGGAGTAAATTTATACGAATCGCAAAAAGCAATGCGCGATCGCAATCATTTTGGCTGTATGATGGTGGAAACAGGCGAAGCAGATGCTATGATTTCAGGGCTTACCAAAAATTATGCAGACACCATTCGGCCGGCGATTCAAATTATTGGTACAGAAGAAGGTGTTCAAAAAATTGCAGGTATGTACCTCCTGCTTACCAAACGCGGCCCCTTGTTTATGGCCGATACTACGGTAAATTTTAATCCTACCGCAGAAGAGCTGGCAGATATAACGTTAATGGTTGCCCGGGAAGTTAGAAATTTCAATATTACGCCACGTATCGCCATGTTAAGTTATTCAAATTTTGGAAGCAGCGATTCGCCCGAAGCAAGATTAGTATCAAAAGCCACTGAATTGGTAAAACAACGAAACCCTTCTCTTATTGTTGATGGGGAAATGCAGGTGAGCATGGCATTCAATAAAGAGTTGCTGAAAGAAAATTATCCTTTTTCTGAATTAGCCGATAAGGACGTAAATACATTAATTTTTCCCAACCTGGCATCTGGTAATGT
>JBJXDV010000223.1:0-7127 GCA_046153465.1 Chitinophagaceae bacterium | reverse complement strand
GGGTGTAGAATTCTTAATCGTAAAATAAAAGGCAGCAAAAAACACTCTATTAAAAAAAATAGCCTTTTTGCCATGTATGCTCACACAATTTTCCCATCCTTCATATGCAACGTGCGGTCACTCATAGCCGCGAGTTCTTCGTTATGGGTAACAATCAGGAAAGTTTGATTGAATTGTTTGCGCAAATCAAAGAAAAGTTCATGTAAGTCTTTTGCATGCGCACTATCAAGATTACCGGTGGGTTCATCGGCAAAAACAATTGAAGGATTGTTTATGAGGGCACGTGCAACTGCAACCCGCTGTTGTTCTCCCCCGGAGAGTTGCTGGGGGCTATTCTTAATCTGCTTTCCCAATCCTAATAATTTCAATAATTCCTCACCCCTTTGAATCACTTCTTTTTTAGGGTTACCCGCAATCCATCCAGGTATACAAACATTTTCAAGAGCAGTAAACTCTGGCAATAAATGATGAAACTGGAATACAAATCCAATATGCCGATTTCGAAACGCGGCCAGCAAATTATCGCTTGCGAAATTAACCGGCTCCCCATTTATTTTTAGAGTGCCTTTGGCAGGTTTATCGAGTGTGCCAAGAATATGTAATAAGGTACTCTTGCCTGAACCCGAAGGGCCAACTATACTTGCAATCTCCCCCTTGGCAATATGCATATCAACTCCTTTTAGCACCCAAAGCTCACCATAATATTTCTGGATATTTTTTGCTTCCAACATAATTTCCTCTTTCTGAAGCAGTCAAGATACTACAAACCTGTGGCATCCCGTTCATAGTCTCTTAACCCTGGATGGGTTTTAAAGAAATGTTTATAGTGTGGGTGAAAGATAGATTTGGTTGTTTCGTAAGGAAAGTTACTTTTGCGGAAATTTAAAGGGTAATTAATTATGTTTTGGACATTAGAATTGGCTTCTTATCTCGAAGACGCTCCGTGGCCTGCAACCAAGGATGAGTTGATCGACTACAGTATTCGTAGCGGCGCTCCCATCGAAGTAATCGAAAATTTGCAGGAACTCGAAGACGAAGGAGAGATTTATGAAGGTATTGATGACATCTGGCCCGATTATCCCAGCCAGGATGACTTCTTCTTTAATGAAGACGAATATTAAAACGGGCATCCGCAATTAATGGCTGCAACGTGATAAAATTAAAAAACCCTGGCATTATTGTCAGGGCTTTTTAATTCTTACGTGAGAGTTGAATACTAAACTGTGTTTTCAGAACTTAGCTGGGGATTGATCGATCAGGTTTAATGATTGACGATATATGATTAGCACCTCACCATAAAGGTAATAGCTGTTGAATTCTTTAGCAATACAACTTTGTGGTAGTTTTTTCTTTTCGGAGTAACAATAATAATCAGGAGGAGCAGAGATTATTTCTATCTGCCAAAAAATTTGTTGATTGCTTCAACCCGGTTGTTTACATGGAGTTTTTCGTAAATATGGTATACATGTTTACGAACTGTTTCCTGACTGATAAAAAGGTTAGCTGCAATTTCTTTGTACAGCAATCCTTTTGCAAGGTGTTCCAATATTTCTTTTTCGCGATTGGATAAGGTACTCAACGAAGCAGCATTGATATTTCCGGCCGACATTCCTTCTGATATCCTGCTTTGAAAAGCTACAACAACTTTTCTTGCTATTTGGCTGCTCATTGGTGAGCCTCCGTCGTGCAATTCTTTAATGGCTTCTAATAATTTTTGCGGGGGTGTTTTCTTAAGTATATATCCATTAGCTCCTGCAGTAAGCGCTTCAAAAATCTTTTCATCATCTTCATACACGGTACACATCATAAATAATATCTCTGGGTTATCTACCTTTAACTGGCGCACACAATCAATACCTGTTTCGCCCTCTCCCAGGTTAATATCCATTAGCACCACATTCGGTTTTAACACGGGTAAATTATGAATCGCTTCTGCTGCAGACGCGAAACTTCCAATTAATAAGTGTTCATCAGACATCAGTATAATTTGTTCTAATGCCAAGCGTATGTCTTTATTGTCGTCAACGATGCAAACGGAGATTCTCATTATGTAAAGGTGATATCTTTTCGTTTAAGTAGAGATACCACTTTGTGGTAGTTTTATCTGTCCTAAAGCAATACATCTACCAAAAAGATAGCAATTCTATATTAAAATATGTTCAAAATAAATTTATCTCTGAAATATTCTTCCTGGAACAACTGGTGAATATTAATAATATTTGGTCGGCAATTGCTTTCAAAGATTTCCTGAGTAAGATCGCCTCCTTTCAGAGAAATTAATCCGGATGTTTGGGTTACAGGTGCGGTAGAGGAATTATTATTTTTTAACAGTGGACGAGGTTTTTTTAACAGTGGCTTACTCCAAAACCACAAGTCCTTTAATGGCGCTACTGCTCTTGAAAGAACAATATCAAATTGACGGTTTTTTATTTCTTCCGCTCTTGTGTGTTGTGCTGTCACATTCTTTAGTTCCAATGCTTCCGAAATAGCGCTTACTACTTTTATTTTTTTGCCTATGCTATCTACCAAATGAAATTGAACTTCCGGAAAAAAAATCGCCAGTGGAATACCTGGAAAACCACCTCCCGTACCAATATCAATTATTTGCCTGCCAGGTGCAAAATTATAGGCAGCGGCAATACTGAGGCTGTGCAACACATGTTTTTCATATAGGCCATCAATGTCTTTACGTGAAATAACATTAATTTTTTCATTCCATTCTCGATAGAGCAATTCCAGCATCCGGAATTGGTTCGACTGAAGATCAGTAAACTCAGAAAAATATTTTAGGACAATATCCATTGACCGATTGTTGTTTTACAAAAGAAAATATAATAGCTAATTCCAGGTATTCCTTGGTTTTTTCAAAAGGGCGGGTGCAAAGATGCAATAATAAATAAACATCCAGAGATCGAGCAGCCACCACCAGGCAAACAAATCCTTCTCGTGTAATTGATTCATCGATTTATAATAAATCAGGGCCTGAGAGAAAAAGCGAAGCGCAAATACACCAAGTGCCATGCGCCAGTCGAAGTATACCAAACTTGCGATAAACAATGGATAAAAAAAGAAAAACGAAAAATTATAAGCACCGAGCATTATTTTTTGATAGAATTTATAATAACGGGCGGTAGAATAATGACGATTTTTCTGACGCATCCAATTGCCGAATGTTTTCTTGGGTTCCGAAAGTGTAATGGCATTTTCGTCGATAGCAATACGAGTATTTGAGTTGGTGGCTACTTTGTTGATGAATAAATCATCATCTCCACCAGGAGTATGATTTATAGAAGAAAAACCTTTATTATTAAAAAACAATTCTTTTTTGTAGGATAAATTTCTCCCAACACCCATATAAGGGATACCTGCCAGTGCGTAGGATAGGTATTGAAGCGCACCATGAAATGTTTCGAAACGTATCAATTTATTAAGCAAACCTGGCCTTTTGTGATAAGAACCATATCCCAATACTATTTGTGTTCCTTCCTCATATTCATTCTGCATTGCATGAATCCAATGCTCAGTCGCAGGCACACAATCGGCATCCGTTAACAAAACAATTTCATATTTAGCTTCTTTAATTCCAATAGACAAAGGATACTTTTTTCCCGGAATGCCCAATGCTTCCTGTTCCAGGTTTACAATATGAAGACCTTTAAATGTTTTTTTGAATTCTTCCAGCAGATAACGAGTATCATCCTGGCTATTATGATTTACCACAATAACTTCGTGCGAACTCGAATAAGTTTGAACTAAAAGGCCAGGAAGGTTACGGGCCAGGTTAGCCGCTTCATCTCTTGCACACACCACCACACTCACAGGATGTTGCTGCGATTTTTCTTTTTTTGGTTTTATATAAAAAGCAAGGCGAATAAAAATTCCCCAGTAGTATAGTAATTGAATGAAGGTGACCAGGCTAAAAAGAATAAAAAGAATATCGCGCCAATCGTACATCCAGTAGGTTAAATCCATATCCTCAAAAGTTTAGGGGCAAAGCAGTTTTCTCAAACGGCGAAAATAAGGGAGATCGGTTAATAAATAGCTGCTAATAACTTTACAGGTGTTGATAAAAGAAATCCAGAAGTAGGGAAGTAGGTAATCTCATGAGCTTGATAAAAAAAAGAGTACACGTTAATACTTTCGGTCTTTCGATCTTCTTAGCTTTTCATCTTCCTCACTCCGGTCTTTCGATCTTCTTAGCTTTCCATCTTCCTCACTCTGGTCTTTCGATCTTCTTAGCTTTCAGTCTTTCCACTTTCGTACTTTCATCCTCCATACCGTATCTTCGTTTTCTTCTATGGCTTCTTTAAGATTTCAACTGCAACATGCCGATAATAACAGCAAAGCAAGGGCTGGATTAATTAATACGGATCATGGAGAAATTCGTACACCTGTTTTTATGCCGGTAGGAACCGTGGGTAGTGTTAAAGCCGTAAGTCAGCAACAACTATTGAATGATGTGAAAGCCCAGATTATTTTGGGAAATACCTATCATTTGTTTCTGCGGCCGGGGCTTGCTGTAATTGAGAAGGCAGGCGGATTGCACATGTTTAACGGCTGGCAAAAGCCCATACTTACTGATAGCGGAGGTTACCAGGTTTTTTCTTTGGCGGGTACGCGAACGATAAAAGAGGAAGGAGTAACATTTCAAAGCCATATTGATGGTTCAAAACATTTGTTTACTCCGGAAAAAGTAATGGATATTCAGCGCGTAATTGGCGCGGATATTATCATGGCATTTGATGAGTGCCCACCCGGCGGAAGCGATTTTATCTATGCAAAAAAATCAATGGAGCTTACCCATCGCTGGCTCGATCGATGCTTCAGTCAATTTAATAATACTTCCGGAAGATATGATTACTCGCAAAATTTATTTCCGATTGTTCAGGGGGGTACATTTAGGGAATTACGTAAACAATCCTGTGAGTACATTGCTTCAAAACAGGCAAACGGTAATGCCATAGGAGGGCTAAGCGTAGGGGAACCAGAACCTGTTATGTATGAAATATGTGAATGGTGCTGCGATCATTTACCTATTGATAAACCCCGTTACCTGATGGGTGTTGGTACTCCATGGAATATATTGGAATGTATTGGAATGGGTATTGATATGTTTGATTGTGTTATGCCAACCCGCAACGGGCGAAACGCAATGTTATTTACAAGCAATGGTGTTATTAATATCGATAATAAAAAATGGGAGCATGACTTTTCGGCTATTGATGAAAGTATTGATTGTGAAATTAGTGCTTATTATAGCAAAGCGTATTTGCGTCATTTGATTAAATCGAAGGAAATTCTTGGATTAACAATTGCAAGTGTTCACAATCTTTCATTTTATAGATGGCTGGTGGAAGAAGCAAGAAAACAAATTCTACAGAATACTTTCAATAGTTGGAAACGAACTACTGCAGAGCAGTTAAAACAACGATTGTAATTCAGGGTGCTATTAATACGCTCCAATTTTTCAACACTAAATAAATGTTATTGCCTGTTCTAAATTCAATTAACGTAATATTAATTTGATTCCATTTTTCCACACGCTGTTAATAAGTAACTTTAGTAAAGTAATGGATTGAATAATTATATTTGAATAAGATCAGAAGGAATTATTACGAATCGATACTCTATTTGTGAATTTAAAACCTGCAGCGTTTGACAGAGACTATTATCAACCTAGAAACCGTTAACCCTATTGAATTTTTCGGTGTTAACAATGGAAAGTTAGACATTCTTAAAAAAAGATTTCCGCTTCTGAAAATGCTCTCCCGGGGTACTCAATTAAAGCTTAGTGGATCTCCCGAGCAAATTTTATCAGCAAAAGAAAAAATTAATCTCATCGTGCAGTACCTGCAAAAAAACGGGCACATGAGTGAAAATTATTTTGAACAGATACTTGGTGGAGATGATGCAGAATCTGTTGATAATTTTATGGATCGTAATCCCAATGATGTATTGGTATTTGGCCCTAATGGAAAAACGGTAAGGGCAAGAACCTCCAATCAAAAACTATTGGTTGCAAAGGCAGAGAAGAATGATATTGTGTTTGCGATTGGACCTGCTGGTACCGGTAAAACATATACGGCGGTGGCACTCGCAGTTCGGGCCTTAAAAAATAAAATGGTTAAGAAAATTATTCTTACCCGCCCAGCAGTTGAAGCGGGAGAAAGTTTGGGATTTTTGCCCGGAGATCTTAAAGAAAAAATTGATCCTTATCTCCGTCCCTTGTATGATGCATTAGATGATATGATTCCAGCCGATAAACTGGGTTATTACATGAGTACCCGGGTAATTGAAATTGCGCCGCTTGCCTATATGCGTGGCCGTACGCTCGACAATGCTTTCATCATTTTAGACGAGGCGCAAAACGCCACCGATTTGCAGATAAAAATGTTTCTTACCCGCATTGGCTCAAACGCAAAAGCAATTATTACAGGCGATATTACTCAAATCGATCTGCCAAAACATCAACGAAGCGGTCTTGAGAAAGCATCAAGAATTTTAAAGAATATTGATGGAATTGCACATATTGAACTGAATGAGGAGGATGTCGTGCGTCACCGTCTAGTTAAAGCGATCATTAAAGCATACGATCACGATAAAGACAGAGAACAACAGGAATATCAGCCAATCCCTCATTTTAAACGAAGTTCTACTGAAGATACTTCCGCTACCAATGAATAAACTTTTAATAATGTACCAATTGCCTGCGGTTATGTCTGCAGGCTTTTTTATTTTTGGATATGAAGATTAAAACAATCTCTGCCGCCGCTCTGCTAATACTCTCAATTGCCTGTACATCTACAGAAGAATATACTAAGGCCGAAAATGCTACAGACGCTGGTCGCGAATTTGTAAGGGCAGCACTGGATGGCGATTACCTCCGGGCTTCTTTTTATTTACTAAAAGACTCTACCAACCAATTATTATTTGAACGACAAAAAAAGAATTACGACCAACTTAGCCCCAAAGAGAAAAAAGCCTATCAAGAATCTTCCATTCGTCCCGTTGGAATTATCGTTGAAAACGACAGTACTACTATTTTTAGATACTACCATAGCGCCAATCCTACAGATACAACTCCGCTGCGTATAATAAAATTTCAAGGAGATTGGATGGTAGATCTG
>JBJXDV010000222.1:0-7811 GCA_046153465.1 Chitinophagaceae bacterium | reverse complement strand
CATATTTTACTATCTGCGATTACCGCATCAGGGTTTACCACGTTTACGCGTATCCTCTCTTTACCAAGTTCAGCAGCATTCAACCTGCTTAAATGCAGTTGTGCTGCTTTTGCAGAACCATACCCTGCATTATTTGGCCCGGAAACCAATGCATTTTTACTTACTATATTTATGATATCGCCGCCTATATCTTGTTTGCGTAAAACGGTGAGTGCAGACTGAGTTACCAGGAACTGGCCTTTTACTAATATATCGTACAATAAGTCCCAATCTGTTTCGGAATGTTCTTCTATAGGTTTTGAAATAGAAATACCTGCATTGTTCACAACAATATCTATTCCGCCAAAATATAAAGCGGCAATATCAAAAGCTTTTTTAATTGTATCTGATTTTGTTACATCTAAAACAGCCGTTGTAAAAACATCTTTTGTAAATAATTTATTAAACCCTTCCGCTGCCGTTGAAAGCCGATGCTGATCGTTATCGTTGAGTACCACACTGGCGCCTTCTTCTGCCATTTTTTTTGCAATTGCTTTTCCAATACCTCCTGCACTTCCTGTAATAAGCGCAATTTTACCCGATAAGGATTTTGGTTTTGGCATTCGTTTTAATTTTGCTTCTTCCAACAACCAGTATTCTATATTAAAGGCTTCCTGCTTTGGCAAGGATGTATATTCCGAAATGGCTTCGGCACCTTTCATTACATTGATAGCATTGGCATAAAACTCTGAAGCAACTCTTGCCGTTTGTTTATCCTTTGCAAAACTAAACATACCAACACCGGGGTAAATAATAATAACCGGATTTGCATCACGTACAGCCGGGCTATCAGGATGTTTGCAGCTTTCATAATAGGCGGTATACATTTTCCGGTACTCAACAAACTGCTTACTGAGTTTCTCTTTAATGGATATTAAATCTGATAAATCTTCGTCGGGTAAAAGATTTAATACTAGCGGAGAAATTTTTGTTCGCAAAAAATGATCAGGGCAACTGGTACCCATAGCTGCTAATCTATCCAAATCATGCGAGTTAATGAATTCGAGTACGGAGTCATTATCCGTGAAATGCCCGATTGCCCATTTACCTCCTGAATTCGGATTCTTTAAAACATCACTACTCGAGCAAAAGCCTCTTAGTATGGGTGCTAATGCTGCGGCTCTGCTAAGTCTTTCTTCTTTTGGCAAAGCAGTGATTTTTTGCCCGCCAAAAGTTTTTCTTTTTTTATTAAAATTATTTTCAAGGTAGTGCGCACATTGTTCAATTACTTCTAGTGTATTGATATAACTTTCATAGGCTGTATCGCCCCAGGTAAATAAACCATGCGAACCAAGCATAATACCCCGTATACCGGGATTTTGCTCTAAACATTCCTTTAATTGCAAACCCAGTTCAAAGCCGGGTCGTTGCCAATCAACCCAACCGATTGTTCCATTGAATAATTCCTGGGTAATCCGTTTACCATCTTTAGCAGCAGCGATAGCAATTGCTGCATCGGGATGTAAGTGATCAATATGTTTAAACGGAAGAAATCCATGCAAAGGCGTATCAATCGAAGGTGCTTTAGAAGAAAGGTCGTAGATACAGTGATTAAAAAGTTCTACCATTTCATCTTCAAATTCAATTCCCCGATATACTTTTTTTAAATTTCGCAGGCGTTCTACATACAAAGCAGCAAGTCCATTTCTTTTCATGGTTCCTAAATCGCCCCCACTACCTTTTACCCACATAATTTCAGTTTCAATCCCTGTAAGTGGATCCTTTGCCATCGCTTTGCAGGAAGTGTTACCTCCCCCGTAATTGGTTAACCGAAGATCGGCACCTAGTAAATTAGATCGATAAACTAAAAGGGCCACTTCATCACCGGCCAGGGAATTTGCCGTTGCTTCGTCCCACAAATAACTCACGTGCTTAAAATTTTTAGTTACTATTGACATATACCAAAGGTTTTTGATTTTCTAATTTATCATGTAAATGATTGCCATAGCCTACTAACAATACTGAAAGAATAATAGTGGCGATCCCGATTGTAATGATGATACCAGTTTTTCTACCAACCCCTTTCCATTCTTTGGTTAGAATACCCCACATATTTGCGACCAAAATAATAAATGACATATGCAATATCCATGAGCTGGCACCATTACCCATTTTACTTTCACCCATTCCATAAAAGAAAAATTGGAGAAACCAGGTAGTTCCTGCCAATGCACATAACAAATAATTTTTTAATAGCGGTGATTTTTTATTGGCATAATCACCAAATGATTTGTTCTTTACATTTAAAAGTAAACACCAGATCAAATTGGTAGTTAAGCCACCCCAGAGAATCACTACAAAAATTACATTGTTTCTAAATAAAAATTCTCCCTCACCAGGATTGGCAGCTTTCCATAAATCATTTGCCTGCATTCCCATGGTAGACCCTGCTTCAATACCAAAACTAAAGCATGCGCTTAATACACCAGAGATGATTGCAACAATTAACCCCTTGGTTATTTTAAATTCACTACCAGATGCATCACGTTCAGCGCCGCCTAATTCTTTATCTTTTCTGCTACCAGCCATTCCGCAAATAATAATTCCTATAATACAAACAACCAATCCAACCATCACCCACTGCCCCCAGGCGTTTCCAACTAAATCGGCAATCGTATCTTTTCCATCTTTTGGATTAAAATAATAATATAGAGAAGGAACAAGGGCCCCAAAAACAGAACAAAGTCCCAATATAATAGAACTGCCTAAGGATACACCAAGATAACGAACACCTAAACCATAGGTTAAACCACCGATACCCCAAAGCAAGCCCATTAAAAAAGTGGAGCTTAGCACCGCAGAAGAAGATGCTTTGATAATATCGAAAAAATCAGGAATTGTTAAATAAGCAGCAAGTGGTGGTACTATCAACCAGGAAAATAAACCTCCAATGATCCAAAAACTTTCCCAGCTCCAGCCTTTTACTTTTTTATAAGGCATATAAAAACTACCCGAAGCAAATCCACCAATAAAGTGAAATAGAATTCCTAATAGTACCTGCATACCCGCAATCGTTTAATTGAAAAGAATTTTAAAGTTAAGTATTCTAACTGCATTGCCATCATGTACTGTCATGCTCTATTAGAATTCATTTATTATATTTGACTACTGAGGAACGATGCGATGACAAATATTTACAAGCTGGTACATATCGATGATTTATCGGCTACGCCAAAATATCTGCAGATAGCCAATTGTATCATTAATGGAATAGAGCAGGGGCAATTAGAAAAAGACGATCTGCTTCCCTCCATCAATGAATTGAGTTTTGAATTGGATATTTCGCGCGATACTGCAGAGAAGGCATACCGGCAATTAAAGAAGCAGGGCATTTTAGGTTCAATACCCGGCAAGGGATATTTTATACAAACAATTAATATTGGTCACCCATTACGCATATTTTTATTATTCAATAAACTCAGCGCACACAAAAAAATAATCTACGACTCGCTGGTAGCTTCATTGGGTGATAAAGCCACGATTGATTTTTATATTTATAACAATGATTTTTTATTATTTAAGCGCCTCATAACAGAAAATAAAAATATCTATTCGAATTATGTAATTATCCCTCATTTTTTGGAAGGCGGACAAAATGCACATGAGATAATCAATACCCTGCCTGGTGAAAAATTATTATTATTAGATAAACAGTTAAATGGAATAAAGGGAAATTATGCTGCTGTATTTGAAAATTTTGAAGATGATATTTATGGTGCCCTTGAAAAAGCAATTGATCGTTTAAAAAAGTATAGTACCCTTAAAATTATTTTTCCCGAATACACGTATTACCCGGTAGAGATTGTGAAGGGATTTCTTCGGTTTTGCCAGGACTATGCATTTCCGTCGAAAGTGGTACATCGAATAGAAGATGAAATTATTGATAAGGGAGAGGTATATATAAATGTGATGGAAGATGATTTAGTTCTTTTGATCGAAAAAATAATTTCACAGAATTTACAATTGGGAAAGGATGTTGGGCTTATATCTTTTAATGAAACACCTTTAAAGAAATTTATTGCCAATGGCATTACTACCATTTCAACTAATTTTCAGCAAATGGGAGCAATAACAGCGCAACTGATTTTAGAAAAATCTACCAAACAAATAGCTGTTCCGTTTTATTTAACTCTGAGACCATCTTTATAACCAACAAAAAAAGAAGCTCTATTGAAGGAGGCCACACTTGATTTATAATCATTAATTCTAAAATCACTAAAAGCTAAAGATTACAAATTGAACCAAAAGGCAATCAGTGCATTGTTGAGACACAGCCAAAACTAATATTAGCGCCATTTTTGACGTAATTTCCGGAACTTAAAACCAGACGTCTCCATTTAAGTTGAAAAATAATAATAATATAACTATTTATTATTCCAACCACTCAATGCAGCGTACAACCTACTCAACTTACCGAAATGAATAATTTCTTTTAAAGTACTTTACCTAACCGTTAAAACATAAACTGTTTGAAAAACAAGAAGCCACTATATCTATTCTTTTTTTTCGGAGTATTCTTTTTACTTCCCCCAGCAAACGGGCAGCAGCATTATTATTATACTATTCAAAGTTATTCGGCTGCCGATGCATTTAAACCTTATCAAGCGGTAAATCAAATTACTGAAGACCATAATGGCTTGCTTTGGATTGGGACAGATAATGGGCTATACAATTTTGATGGCAAATTCTTTAAATTATATAACCATAAGTTAAAAGTACCTGGCTCTCTTGCCTCTAATTTGGTACACTACAATTATGAAGATAAATCGGGCCGATATTGGGTATATATTTATGGGAAGGGTTTATATAATTTTTTACCAGAAGAGGGACTCTTTAAAAAATTTACTGCTGCCAATGAAAACGAGTTTAATATAAACAACTTTGAATTGTCATTCCCTTTTGAAGATAAGGAGGGCAATCTTTGGTTTGGTGCTTTTAAATACGGAATTGCAAAATACAATAGAGTTACTAATAGTCTAATCCCCTATAAAATTTGTTTTCCAAATAATTGCGGCCGCTACCGAACTGCCTCATGGGTTACCAAATTTTTTGAAGACCCAATAGATTATAGTTTTTGGTTGTGTACCAATAATGGTCTTGTACATTTTAACCCATTAAACGGGCTGTCCGATATAACATACGATAAAAAATTCAAAAACAAAGGCCAGGAAAACGTTGATATTCTAACATCGATTTGTGCAGATAGAAATAAAGATATATGGATTGGAACCATGGGCAAGGGTATAAAAAAATTAAACAGGAGTAAAAAAACTTTTGAAACCTTTTTGCCATTTCCTCAGCAACCAGATGGTATAAAAAACAGTTGTGAAGGTATTGCTTTAAGGGATAGCCAAACCCTTTGGATCAGTAGTATTGATCAGGGATTATTAGTTTTTAATATCCTTACAAAAAAATTCTCACCAGTTTCTTCTATAAACCAGTTATCCATCATAAAAAATACTCAGAGTCTTTTCCAATCAAAAAAAGGAGTTCTATGGTTTTCAATGGACAAAAAGGTATTTAAATTGAATCCCGAAGAAAATTTATGGTCGTTTCATCCATTTCTTAATGAAACCAACAAGGCTATGGAGCAAGTTATACCGGCAAATTTTATTAGAGTGAATCAAAACATTTTTATAGGTACCAAAACAAATGGATCATTTTATTCCTATAATCTACAGTCTGAAAAAATCAAATCCTACCTATTGCCCAATGGAAAAAATAAATATACGGTAGAGGGAACTGCCAAAGACTCAAAAGGAAATATTTGGATAGCTACCAACGAAGGTTTTTTTATTTTTGATCCGGTTCGTGGTAACATTTATTCGCCTCCGGTTACTACGGGCAATAAAGAAACCCTGCGTTTGAGGTGTAATTCTATTGCCTTTGATAAAGAAAATAATGTTTGGATAGGAAGTTACGATGGGCTGATCAAATACAATATTCTATCAAAACATATTGAACTATTCAATACAGAGCACATTGGAAAGAATTATTTACCAACCAGCAAAATCATTACCGTTTACTGCGACGCCAGTGACAATGTTTGGGTAGGTACAAACTTATTTGGGATAGGCTGCCTGAAAAAAGGAGATAGCAGTTTCATTTTTTTCAATAATTCCCGTAATAAAAATTATTTACAGGAGAACTGCAGTTCTATAACAGAAAATATAAACGGAGAGATTCTTTTTACGCTTCGTGGTGAAGGATTATTTATTTTACGTAATGCTTTTACTTCTAAAGAAAATATCGAAAATATTAATTCTTTAAATGTACTTCCTTCAGATAATATAACAGGAGTTCTAAAAGATACCAGGAAAAGAATATGGGTATATTCTGCAGCAGGAGTTTCTTTATTGAATTTAAATAAATTGCAGTCAATTAATTTTACACAAAAAGAAGGGTTGCTGGAAAGTAGTTTTGTGAGTACCCCTTACCAAGATGAAGAAGGTAATTTGTACGTTGGCGGCAAAGGTGGTTTTCAGCTATTCAATGCAGATAGCCTATTGAAAGATTGGGTTGTAACTCCTGTAATTCATTTTTCTGATTTTCGAATTAATGGAAAGCCTTATCAAACAAAATCTTTCACTTTAGATAGCGGCAATGCTTTACTGTTAAATCCAACGGAAAATAATATTAATTTTCAATTTGCTGCTTTATCTACTTCATTCAGTAATTTAATTCGCTATGCATACAAGCTGGAAGGCTACGATAAGGATTGGATAGAAACAGAAAAAAATAATATTACGTATAGTAATTTATCTTCTGGTAAATATAAATTACTAATAAAGACGGGCAATTTCATTTATATCTGGAACAAACACTATTTTTCGTTGTCCATCACTATCAAAAAACCCTGGTATAGGCAAGCATGGTTTTTCCTGTTATGCGCGATAGCAATTTTATCCTTAATATCTATATGGTACCATTACCGGATTAAGAATATACAAGACCAATTAGAATTAAAATCGAAATACGAAAAACAAATTGCAGAAATAGAGATGAAAGCACTCAGGGCACAAATGAACCCGCATTTTATTTTTAATTGCCTTAATAGCATAAACAGATACATTGTTAAAAGTGATGAAAAAACTGCCTCCAGCTACCTTACTAAATTTTCAAAATTAATCAGGTTAATCTTAGATAACTCAACTTTAGATACCATACCCATAGAAAAAGAAATTGAAACCCTAAAGCTATATATTGATATGGAAGCTTTGCGTTTTGATCATGTATTCGATTATTCTATTGAAGCGAGCGAGGAAATAAAATATTCTTCCGTAGAAATTCCTTCCATGCTTATTCAACCTTATGTTGAAAATGCGATCTGGCACGGTCTTTTGCACTTACCTGCGAATCAAAAAGATAAAGAAGATATCAAAGGGCTATTGAAAATAGTTTTTATGAAACAAGATGATAAAACAGTAATTGTAACTATCCGCGACAATGGGATAGGCAGATTAAAAGCCGCTGAATTGAAAAGTAAGGATGTATTAAAACAAAAAAGTTATGGGATGCAAATTACCAGCGACCGGATACAATTGATCAATAATTTATACAACATGAATGCGAGTGTAGTTGTCTATGATTTGAATAATAATCGGGGAGAGTCTGAAGGGACCGAAGTTGTAATTCGAATTCAATTGAAGTAACACAATGGTTATTGCAAATAAAAAAAAGACAAATGGCTTTAATTGGCAGGTATCTATTGTAAAAAGCAAGAACATGATAAGAGCAGTAATTATAGACGACGAAAAAAATGCCCTCGAAAT
>JBJXDV010000221.1:0-4946 GCA_046153465.1 Chitinophagaceae bacterium | reverse complement strand
AGGCAATTGGTAAGGCCATTGAATTTTATGATATGATTGGCGGGCAACGCAAAGAGGAGCGACTGATGTACCTGAAGAATTACTGGATGAATAAAGTAAAAGATATTCCTAAAGTAAAATTGGGTACGTCGATCAAGAAGGGGTTTGGTTGTGCTATTGGGCTTGTAAGTGTTGAAGGAAAAAAGCCTGCCGAGTTAGATTCGTTTTTATTAGATAAGTATAAAGTACATGCAGTGGGTATTGAATGGGAAAATATAAAGGGAGTTCGTATTACACCCAATGTTTATACTACTACAAAAAATTTGGATGTATTGGTAGAAGGGATATCGAAATTTGCTGGAGGAGCTTTTTGATAGTAAAAGCATAAATAATTGTTTTAGGTTATTAAAATCTTTTAGATTAGCTAAAGTCTCCTTCCTGAACAATTCAATTATGATTTTTCCGTTATTTTTGCCGATACTAACCCAACCTTTTATACATGTATATACCTGTAGGAAAACTAATAGCCATTGGCGGAGCTGAAGATAAAGGCACTGATTTAGAAACAGGAGAAATTGTTCGTAGTAACCTCAATTTTTTTGAACAGGGCATTCTTCGCCGGGTGGTGGAAGAAGCCGGTGGCCCATTGGCACGAATAGAAATAATTACAACTGCCTCCACAATACCTTACGAAATAGGTGAAACTTACCTGAATGCTTTCGGAAAAATCGGCTGTACCAACATCGGGGTTATGCATATTCGTACCCGGCAGGATACACAAATAAAAGAATACCTCGATAGGATCTGCAAATGTGATGCTGTGATGTTTAGCGGCGGTAACCAACTTCGGCTAAGCGTAACAGATGGAGGTACCGAATTCCTTTCCATATTAAAAAGGCGTTACCTCGAAGAGAATTTTGTAATTGCCGGAACCAGCGCTGGTGCTATGGCCATGAGCCAAACCATGATTTACGAAGGAAATGCCACGCGTGCACATTTAAAAGGCGAAGTAAAAATGACGACCGGGCTGGGTTTTATTCCATCGGTTATAATTGATTCACATTTTGAAAAAAGAGGTCGTTTTGGAAGATTGGCCCAGGCTGTTGCTACGAATCCGAGCTGTATAGGAATTGGATTGGGAGAAGATACCGGGATGCTGATTACCGGGGGAAATAAAATGGAAGCGATTGGAAGTGGATTGGTAGTAATTATAGATGGTCACGATATATTACACAATAATATTGCGGATATACCAGATGGCAACCCTATCAGCATTGAAAATATGAAAGTTCATTTTTGTGAAAAAGGCAATGGATATCTTTTAAACGAACGAAGCTTTTTAATGGAAGCAAAGTTGGGTGCCGTGGTTGTTAAGAAAGTAGATGTAGAGTAGTTGCATAATTGATCCGGTAAGTTTATTCGCTGCAATTGCAAAAAAAAATGCTGAGCACACAACTTCTTTTATAAAAGAACTTGAATAGTAATTGTTTGATATCTACTTTTCAGCCAGTCCGTTTTTTTCCTGTTTTTGAATGCAGACTCATTTAGAAATAAAGAATGTAGTGTGAATTTTATCGCCCGTCATTAATTTTCCATTTATTTTATAGGAGTCTATTGAATTTATACAGCCTACTTTATTGAATCCTCTATTTATGGATCTATATTCCTCCTTTATTTCGGAAATTTGATAAAGCTTCTTGATTTTTGGGAGATAAATTTCATAATTATACCTGCTGAGTAGGCCATTGTCAGTTTGGTAGGAGGCAATAATTTTCAATGTATCGTTTTGGATTTGAAAATTACTGTTTATATTATTTAGCAGGAAGGTGTCAAGAATTGTTGCGAAGCTTGTCGATTTCGGAAATTTTCGAACGATGACGGTATCAGTCTCAGAATTTAAAAATCCAATCAAACTAATTGTAGAAGTTGCATCAGTGCAGGAATAGCTACAAGAGTTAAGCAGTATTGTAAAACATAAAAGAACTATTAATAATGACCCGGTAAAATTATCTTTTTTCATTTACCTATTAGTTTAGCCATTATTCTATTTTAAAATCAGGTTGAAAATATCCCCACTCAATAATTTCTATTTCTTTTCCTTGCAAATAGTAACGGTTGCTTCGCCCAACCAAACACAATTAATCATCGTTTGGCCCGGAACCAATAATACTTCGGCACTTAATTGTGTTCCGGAACTGAACTCGACTATTTTTTCAAAGGCAGTGATTTGAGTGAATACCGTATCCAGTAGCAAAGCGTTATTTGACAAAACCTTGAGTTGACAATAGTAGGCCGGGCAAAGGCTGCTATTGTTAACTGAAATTTTGTAACGTTCTTTTTTTTCTACAGTGAAACTTAAATCATTTTCGCATTTTTTATCTGCAGCAATACATGCCTTTACGGTATAACAAGTATTTTCATTACATTCAGCAGATTGTTTGGAGCATGCCTGGAATATAATTATTACACTCGTAATCAAAGCTATTGTTAGATATCTTTTTTTCATCCAATTCATTTTATAAATGACAATTATTCTTTAGGAAACGTTGCTCGGCCTAATAATGTTAAAGAAAGGGTATTGGCATTTTTTTGAACAATTATTATTAGTTGGGCGAAAGATTGAAGGACAATTGTTAAGGAAAGATGATTTCCCCTGCGTTAATTCGTTTATTGAAGAAAATGTGCAATCGGATGAAATAAATTATAAGTCTATTGAATAGTGATCATTGAGCCTGCTAATGAAATTCAAACTTCCTAACTTTAGAAAATTGTATGGTTTGGCCTTTTTTAAATAAACCCCTGGCCAGGTATTGGTTGAAAGTCTTTGCTATGTATGCATTAGTGGAGGCTACTATTCAGTTATTATTTTTTTATATCCTCAATAATTATGGAAACAGAATAATAAGTAATTGGGAATTCCATTTTATCATGTGGGTTTTTCAATGTGTTTTAATCTGGCCAATTTGGTGGATGGCCTGGCTTGTCCGAAAACAGTCAGTAATTATTCAAATTATTACGGCCATTTTTTTTTATATCATCTACAGTTATTTTTGGTTCGGGCCGGTTCAACAACTCATCGGTTTTTTAAATGACAGGATTCAGGAAACGACAAGAGTTGAACCGGAACGGGTAAAAGCGGCACTGGATAATGGTAAAAGCGCCGCCTATCTAAACTATCAGTTATTAAAACACGGTTTTCGTCTATCTTGGTTCTTCCTCGCGAATTATTTTTATCACTACCGGCTAGAAGAAAAAAAGCGAATGGAACTCGCAATTGCCAATAAAGAGCTACAACTTAAGTTGTTGAAGTGGCACCTAAATCCCTCTTTTTATTTTAAGACAATTGAATATCTAAGAAAAATTGCTTCGGCAAAACCACTGAATTGCACCGGACCGATCCTTCAATTAGCCAGGGTGATGGAATATGTAATTTATGAAGTAAAGGAGAAGTTAATTGATGTCAGGAAAGAAATCAACTTCCTTACAAATTATCTCAACCTGTTAAATGATCAGCCGGGATCTACCTCAAAAATACATTTGCTTGTAAACGGATCTTTTGATCAGCTTAAAATTGCACCACTTTTATTGACAAGTTTAACTGATAAGATTGCGTCTGCCAGTCCGGAAAATAAAATACAGCAGTATGAGTTAGATCTTACATTCTCTGGATCTGAACTCGCAATTCGTGTAACGAAGGACGTTAACAAAGAGTTTGATATCTTTTTTAAGCCTGGCGATCCATTAATTGCTAGACTAGATGAATTGTACCGTGAACGATATACTATTTCGACCAATAACCGGGAAAGTGAACTTCTATTAAACATACAATTGGATGAAGGATAAAAGAACTATACAAAAAATTATTGGACGCTCCGGTTCAGTAAGCGGACCACTAAAGTTTTGGTTTTATTCATTTTGCTCGTATGTAGTAGTTGAATCAGTTTTTCTTCTGCTGAATTATATTGCCAATCTACGATTGTGTGGATTTTGCGTTAGTTCACCATACTATTATATTTTATCGTTACTGGCAAGCCTTGTTTTTACAGGGTTGCTTTGGCTTGCTCTTTGTCATTTCCATTCAAAAAGAATTAGTGTACTCATAGCCATCAATATTTTTCTTTTTATTGTTCACTATTTTCTTTTGATCGGTTTTTTTTATTTAGTTCCACAGGTCGGTAAAGTTGGGGTTGCTATTTATAATAGATCAGAACTTTCATTTAGATCACTCGTGTATAACTCCTGGTATGATATTGGCAAATATGCGTTAAAGCTTTCGGCCTTCTATTTGCTAAAGTATTACTATGATTATAGAGAAAGTGAGAAACAACGGATCGCACTGGCTGTGTTGAATAAGGATTTGCAATTAAACCTGTTAAATCAGCAATTGAGCCCGCATTTCTATTTTAATACGCTTAATAATTTGTATGGCCTTGCGAGAAGTAATAGTCAAAAACTTTCGGAGGCATTGCTTCAGTTGTCAAACATTATGCAGTACGTAATTACTGATTGCAACAAGCCGAAAGTGTTACTGAGCCAGGAAATCAGTTTTTTAAAAAGTTATATCGCACTGGAAAAGCTTCGATATGAAAACAGTACTGTTATTGATATGGAAGTGGTGGGAAATCCGAATGGCCAGCAAATATTACCACTTTTATTAATTCAGTTTGTAGAAAATGCATTTAAGCACGGAATGAAAGAAAAGTCGGAACAAAACTGGATGAAAGTTAAATTGTTGGTAGATAAAGATGCATTACTTTTTTCGGTAAACAACAGTTATTATGAAACCTTGGTAGCAAAGGGTATTGGAATAGAAAGTGTTCAACAGCAATTACGTCTGCAGTATGAAGGGAAGTATACACTAGTAATGGATCAGGCAAACGATAGTTTTTCTGTACAGTTAAAATTAAATTTATCATGAAACCGATTCATTGTGTTGTAATTGATGACGAACCCATTGCCCGTGATAT